>JAPOVT010000055.1:14460-99485 GCA_026708015.1 bacterium | reverse complement strand
GTAACAAGGTAGCCGTACCGGAAGGTGCGGCTGGATCACCTCCTTTCTAAGGAGTTCCGTTTCCACTTGATACCGCTAAATGGTGGAATCAAGTTCGGACACTCCCAGTTGATGCACTGGTTTCTTTTGTCCTCTCTTCCGTTTTGAGGGAGCGTGAATCTTCACGCTCGAGGCTCTGTCGGGCAGTTTGATCAATTGCCCGTATCCTCCTGCGCTCATTGAGAACTGCATAGCGAGCACGAGCATCTGATCGAAATTAGAGTTCTTCGATGTACGAATCTTCCAAGCTACGAAGAGCCAACGGTGGATGCCTTGGTGCCTACGACCGATGAAGGACGTGAGAGGCTGCGATAAGCCTCGGGGAGCTGCCGACTGAGCTTCGATCCGGGGATGTCCGAATGGGGAAACCTGATACCTGTAAAGGGGTATCACTCCGGTGTGAACACATAGCGCCGGTAGAGGGAACCAGGTGAACTGAAACATCTAAGTAACCTGTAGGAAAGGAAAGCAACCGCGACTCCCTTAGTAGCGGCGAGCGAAGAGGGAAGAGCCTAAACCGTGCCGGTGGAATAGCCTGGTGGCGTTGCCGGTCCGGTGTTGTGGGGTCTCAGAGGAGGAGCGCCAGATCCTCCACGAAGTTACAAACGTGCGTGGTAGTGGAATCGTTCTGGAAAGGCGAGCCGCAGGGGGTAAGAGCCCCGTACACGAAACTACTGCACACTTCGCTGAGTGTCCCCGAGTAGCGCCGTTGCCGTGTAATTCGGCGTGAATCTGCGAGGACCACCTCGTAAGGCTAAGTATATGTAGGCGACCGATAGTGAACTAGTACCGTGAGGGAAAGGTGAAAAGTACCCCGGGAGGGGAGTGAAATAGTACCTGAAACCGTTGGTTTACAAGCAGTCAGAGCGTCGTCTCAACCGATGATCTTCGGATCGTCAATCAGAGATCGCGATGGCGTGCCTTTTGAAGAATGAGCCAACGAGTTACGGTATGTGGCGAGATTAACCTGTGAAGGGAAGTCGGAGCGAAAGCGAGTCATAACTGGGCGTACAGTCGCATGCCGTAGACCCGAAGCCGGGTGATCTATCCATGGGCAGTGTGAAGCGGGGGTAAGACTCCGTGGAGGCGCGAACCGACCTAGGTTGAAAACTGGGCGGATGACCTGTGGATAGGGGTGAAAGGCCAAACAAACCCGGAGATAGCTGGTTCTCCGCGAAATGCATTTAGGTGCAGCGTTGTGCGTTCAACCATGGAGGTAGAGCACTGGATGGGCTAGGGGGCCGACAAGCTTACCAACCTCAGCCAAACTCCGAATGCCATGGTTCCAGAGCACAGCAGTGAGACCCCGGGGGATGAGCTTCGGGGTCGAAAGGGAAACAGCCCAGACCGCCAACTAAGGTCCCTAATTTCTAGCTAAGTGGTAAACGATGTGGGATTGCACAGACAGCCAAGAGGTTGGCTTAGAAGCAGCCACCCTTGAAAGAGTGCGTAACAGCTCACTGGTCGAGTGATCCTGCGCGGACAATGTAACGGGGCTAAAGCTAGAAACCGAAGTTGCGGATTTCTGCCATTAGGCAGGAGTGGTAGCGGAGCGTCGGGCTTGGAGTGAAGCGTCAGCGCAAGCTGGTGTGGACTGAGTCCGAGTGAGAATGTTGGTATGAGTAGCGAGAGAGGGGTGAGAAACCTTTCCGCCGAAAGCCCAAGGGTTCCTGGGGAAGGCTAATCCTCCCAGGGTGAGTCGGGAGCTAAGGCGAGGCCGACAGGCGTAGTCGATGCACAACCGGTTGATATTCCGGTACCGCTGTGAACGCGTCCAGGCTTAACTGGTGTTGCTAAGGGGATACCTGTCCCGGTAAGGGACAGGAGAAACCGACCCACACCGGAGCGGCCAGCAACGCGGGGACGCAGAGAGGTAGGTGAACCCAGGCGACGGTAGTTCCTGGGGTAAGCGTGTAGGGCGGGGCCCAGGTAAGTCCGGTCCCCATAAAGCCTGAGGCGTGATACCGAACCGCATGAGGTGAAGTCACTGATCCTGTACTGCCAAGAAAAGCCGCTAGCGAGCTTTCACGGCGCCCGTACCCCAAACCAACACAGGTGGGCAGGTAGAGAATACCAAGGCGATTGGGAGAACTATGGTTAAGGAACTCGGCAAATTGCATCCGTAACTTTGGGATAAGGATGACCCTAGTAAAGTAATGGACTTCGCGTCCGGAGCTTGATTGGGTGGCACAAACCAGGGGAAAGCGACTGTTTACTAAAAACACAGCAGCGTGCGAAGTCGTAAGACGCTGTATACGCTGTGACGCCTGCCCGGTGCTGGAAGGTTACGGGGAGGGGTTAGCCGTAAGGCGAAGCTCTGAACCTAAGCCCCAGTAAACGGCGGCCGTAACTATAACGGTCCTAAGGTAGCGAAATTCCTTGTCGGGTAAGTTCCGACCTGCACGAATGGCGTAACGACTTTCCCACTGTCTCAACCATAGACCCAGCGAAATTGAAGTACGAGTAAAGATGCTCGTTAGCTACAGAAGGACGGAAAGACCCCGTGGACCTTTACTACAGCTTGATATTGGTGTTTGGTATGTGTTGTGCAGGATAGGTGGGAGACTGGGAAGCATGGACGCAAGTCTGTGTGGAGTCAACCTTGAAATACCACTCTGCTCATGCTGGGCATCTAACTTGGGCCCGTAATCCGGGTTGAGGACAGTGTCAGGTGGGTAGTTTGACTGGGGCGGTCGCCTCCCAAAGAGTAACGGAGGCGCCCAAAGGTTCCCTCAGCCTGGTTGGCAATCAGGCGTCGAGTGTAATGGCACAAGGGAGCTTGACTGCGAGACCGACGGGTCGAGCAGAAACGAAAGTTGGGCATAGTGATCCGGCGGTTGCGTGTGGAAGCGCCGTCGCTCAACGGATAAAAGGTACCCCGGGGATAACAGGCTCATCTTCCCCAAGAGTCCATATCGACGGGAAGGTTTGGCACCTCGATGTCGGCTCATCGCATCCTGGGGCTGAAGCAGGTCCCAAGGGTTGGGCTGTTCGCCCATTAAAGCGGTACGCGAGCTGGGTTTAGAACGTCGTGAGACAGTTCGGTCCCTATCCTCTGTAGCCGAAGGTGATTTGAGGAAAGCTGTCCCTAGTACGAGAGGACCGGGACGGACGCAGCTCTCGTGTGCCAGTTGTCCTGCCAAGGGCATGGCTGGTTAGCGACCTGCGGAAAGGATAACCGCTGAAAGCATCTAAGTGGGAAGCCTGTTCCAAGATGAGATCACCCACCGGGACAACCGGGTAAGGCCCGTGGCAGAACACCACGTTGATAGGCCGGAAGTGTACGCATGGCAACATGTTCAGCTAACCGGTACTAATCGGCCGAGGGCTTGGTTCTACATCATTAACTCGATGTCGAAACCGATGTTCGTGCTCGCTGTGGAGTTCTTGAAGCTCTGCCTCTTTGACAAGAACATAAAGGTTTCGGTGGCGATGGCGGTGGGGTCACACCCGTTCCCATTCCGAACACGGAAGTTAAGCCCACCAGCGCCGATGGTACTTGGGTGGAGACGCCCTGGGAGAGTAGGTCGCCGCCGGATTTCGCAGACAGCGGGGAGCCATTTGGCTCCCCGCTTCGGTTAATCGCAAGTTTATGAAGGCGGCTTCGGTAGGCTTGTTCGGTGTCTTCCGGTGGAGGTTCTGCCCGCAAGCCTCCCAATCGCCGGAGGCCGCCCCGACAGCAGGCGTCCCAGAACCGCCGCAAGGGGGGTCCGCCATCGGGGCAGGATCGGCGTAAAGGGAAGCCGCCATCGGGGCAGGATCGCCGCAAAGGGAAGCCGCCGTCGGGGCAGGATCGGCGTAAAGGGAAGCCGCCATCGGGGCAGGATCGCCGCAAGGGGGACTCTCCCTCGTCTCAAGACCGGCGAAAAGGCGATCGGCCACCGCCCAAGGGACCGCGCCACATGGGCTCGGTGGCCCGGAAGGGTGCGGCCAAGATTCACGAAGAGCCTCTGCCCGTCCCCGACGAAGACCCACCGGACGCCGACCAGACACCCGAAGAGGCCGAAGAAGCCCGTCTGAGAGCTGAGCGACGTGCGGCCCGGCAGGCCCGCACCAAGCAGCTTCGGTCAGAGGCCCGAGAGGCGGTCGAGCGGGGCAATCTCACCGAGGCTCCGGCCAGCAAACCAGGCAAGCAATCGCGGGGCCGTCGGCGCGCACCGCTGTCGGAGAGCGGCTCGCCATCTCAGTCCCAGAATTTGGAGGAGGCAGTCGGCCAACGGATGGCGGTGACGCTCCGACAGCGGCTTGAGCGGGCCGAGGCGGCCTATGAGCAGGAGGACTACCGAAGGGCTTGGCGGTCATTGGACGGCATGGCCAAAGAGGCTCCCAAGGTCCCTGAGATTAGGGAGTTGGCAGGGTTGACCCTTTACCGCTTGGGTCGGTGGGATCTGGCCGCTCGAGATCTGGAAGCCAACCGAGAACTCACCGGGCGAACGGATCTCCATCCGGTGTTGGCCGACTGCTACCGGGCCCAGCGCCGGTGGACTGATGTAGAGCTGATTTGGGCCGAGCTGCGGGCCTCGGGAGCGAGCTCCGCAGTGCTGGCCGAGGGCCGAATCGTGGCCGCCGGCGCGCTGGGCGACCGGGGGAAGCTGACCGAGGCCGTTCGCCTGCTGTCCGCGGATTTCCAGCTGCCCCGCCAGGCCAAAGAGCACCACCTTCGCCAGGCCTACGCGCTGGCAGATCTGTGCGAGCGGGCCGGCGAAATCCCCCGGGCTCGGGAGCTGTTCGGCTGGCTTCGCGACCAGGATGAGCTCTACGTGGACGTGGCCGAGCGTTTGAGTGCTCTCCGATAGGGAAATACCCCTGGGAATGCCCCTGAGGGATTCTGCCCGCCGATAAGGTGAGAGTTGGCGGTGCGTTGTTCGAAGGAGAGGTCAATCGTGGACATAGAAGGACTTTTGGGCGACGAGGCTGAATCGCTTCTATCGCATGAATCCAAGACCATTCCCCGCGAAGATTTGAGCCTTCCCGGCCCAGATTTCGTGGACCGTGTGATGGCCAGCACCGACCGCTCGCCCCAGGTGCTGCGCAACCTCCAGTCGCTGTTCGACCACGGCCGGTTGGGAGGCACCGGCTACGTGTCCATCCTGCCGGTGGACCAGGGCATCGAGCACTCGGGCGCGGCCTCATTCGCTCCCAATCCCCGGTACTTCGATCCCGCTGGGATTGTGGAGCTGGCCATCGAGGGAGGCTGCAACGCGGTGGCTTCCACCTTCGGTGTGCTGGGGGCCACCTCTCGTCGCTTCGCCCACCGCATTCCGTACATCGTCAAGCTCAACCACAACGAGTTGCTCACCTATCCGAACAAGTTCGACCAGGTGATGTTCGGATCGGTGGAGCAGGCCTACGACATGGGCGCGGCCGGCGTGGGGGCCACCATCTACTTCGGCTCTGAGGAGGCCACCCGCCAGATCCAGGAAGTGGCCGAGGCCTTCCACCGGGCCCATGAGCTCGGGATGTTCACCGTTTTGTGGTGCTACCTGCGGAACTCTGATTTCAAGGTGGACGGCACCGACTACCACGCCGCCGCCGATCTCACCGGTCAGGCCAACCACATCGGGGTGACCATCGAAGCCGACATCATCAAGCAGAAGCTCCCCGAGAACAACGGCGGCTATACCGCCCTCGGGTTCGGCAAGACCCACAAGTTGGTGTACGACGAGCTCACCACCGATCACCCGATCGACCTCACCCGCTGGCAGGTGGCCAACTGCTACATGGGCCGGATTGGGCTGATCAACTCCGGCGGTGCCTCGTCGGGGGCCAGCGATCTGGCCGAGGCAGTGCGCACCGCGGTGGTCAACAAGCGGGCTGGCGGCCTGGGCCTCATCAGCGGTCGCAAGGCCTTCCAGCGCCCCGTCGCCGAGGGCATCGAGCTCCTCAACGCCATCCAAGACGTCTACCTCTCCGACTCGGTAACCGTCGCCTAAGGGACTGTCCGCACCTGTTACGGATATTGTGCTGCGCGTGATGCGCAACACAGATAACATGAAGACATGACGAAGCCCACCAATGTCCTCTTGGATCCACCACTGCGGGCGGTGGCCAAACGTCGTGCTGACGAGCTTGGGCTGAGCGTGTCTGCCTACATTCGGGAGTTGATCCGCTCCGATGACGCCGCGGCTCGAACCGCCAACTGCGACATCACGCCGATTATCGGCATCTTGGGGAGTGGGGGCGAGCCGTCCGACATAGCCCGCGACAAACACAAGATGATCGGTGAGGCGTTTGGCGAGGAATTCGACAGAAGGCTTCGGTCCCGAGGCGGCTCTGAGTGACGCGTGTCTTTGTGGACACCGGGGCGTGGTACGCCCTCGGTGCAAGCACCGACTTGTCCCATGAACGGGCCGTAGCTTTGTTGAGCGAGCACGCCGGTCGGCTGGCCACTACTGATCATGTGCTCGTGGAGACGTGGGCGGTGGCCAGAAGCCGACATCATCGTGTGGCCGCCGACGAGTTGGTGGCGACCATCGTGAACAGGAATCTCGCCGAGGTTCTGACGGCGACGCCCCAGGACATTTCAGCCGCCTTGCAGACTGGCGAGCGGTTCAGCGATCAGGATTTCTCAATGGTCGACCGGACGAGCTGGGCGGTCATGGAGCGCTACGGCATCCAAGAGGCGGTGTCATTCGACGCCGACTTCGCCGTCTACCGCTATGGCCGTGATTTGCGGCAAGCCTTCACCATCCACCGCTGAGCGGGCGAGCCTGAGAGTTCCCTCAGCCGAAGCGGCCCGGGGGGGGGGGTGCCTGCTGGTTCTCTTACAACTAGGGCTACGCGGCTGATCGCGCGGCCGTTCCACTGTCGCTATCCACCCCAGTCGAAGGAAGGGAACGCGACATAGCCGAATGGATGGACGGGCTGCTCCCTGCCCGCATCGAGGCGCGAGAGTTCTGGGCGGCGCAGTACGGGGCAGCATCCGATGATCCGATGGGCCTATTGGCCACACCGATTGGTTGGGATTGCGCCGGTGCCGTCCAATTCTGCACCCTCGACCGCCTGGGCGAGATGACATCTCGCACGCCACGCAGCGTTCCGTTGGCCGAGCACGAGGTGGAGATCCGCTTTGAACGGCTCCGACAGGGCATGCCGCCGCCAGATGCCCTCACGTCGGACGCGGCGGACACGGCGTAGATGCAACCGACCAGTTGGACACCGAGGAGGCCATACCTACGACAAGCGCTGAGTCAGCACCTCGCTGCCTGCGAAGTCAGATCGGCGCGGCTTTCTGCCGAGGATGTGCCACTTGTGGCGGCCCACTGGGTAACCTCGAATACCGGCGTCGCTTTAGCGAGTGGCCATCGGGGATCAAGGAGGATTCCGTGACTGACACCGTGCCGCGTACCGTCGGGACGCAGGAGTTGAACCGCTTGGTAGTTCGGTTCGCGGGCGACTCTGGCGATGGAATGCAGCTCACCGGTGACCGATTCACCAGTGCCAGCGCGCTGTTCGGCAACGACCTGGCCACACTGCCGGAGTTCCCCGCCGAGATCAGGGCGCCTCAGGGAACGCTGGCCGGGGTGTCGGCATTCCAGGTGCAGGTTTCCGACCACGACATCACCACCCCCGGTGACGCTCCCAACGTGCTGGTGGCCATGAACCCGGCCGCCCTGCGCAAGGAGCTGATGCATCTGGAGATGGGCGGGACCGTGATCGTGAACCAGGACGCGTTCGTGGAGCGCAACCTGACCAAGGCCGGCTACGACAGCGATCCGTTACAGGACGGCAGCCTGGACAACTACACGCTGTTCAAGGTGCCGATGACCACCATCACCAAGGAAGTCTGCAAGGACCTGGGGGTGAAGCCCCGCGACGCCGAGCGGTCCAAGAACTTCTTCGCTTTGGGTCTGCTCTCATGGCTTTACAACCGCCCGGCCCAGCCCACCCTGGATTGGATCTCGGCCAAGTTCAAGCGCCAGCAACTCATCGCCGACGCCAACACGGCCGCCTTCAAAGCGGGAATGGCATTCGGCGAGACCGCCGAGCTGTTCGACTTCACCTACGAGGTGAAGCCGGCCGCACTGGAACCGGGGACCTACACCAACGTGAACGGCAACACCGCCCTGTCGTGGGGTCTGATAGCCGCCAGTCAGCAAGCCAAGGTTCCCCTGTTCTTGGGGTCATATCCCATCACCCCGGCCAGCGACATCCTCCACGAGCTGAGCCAGCGCAAGAACTTCGGGGTGCGCACCCTCCAGGCTGAAGACGAGATCGCCGCGGTCTGTGCCGCCCTCGGCGCTTCCTTCGGCGGCCATCTGGGCGTGACCACCACTAGCGGTCCGGGCATTGCCCTCAAAGGCGAGACCATCGGCCTGGCCGTGAGCCTCGAGCTGCCGCTGTTGGTGATCAACATCCAGCGGGGCGGGCCCTCCACCGGGCTGCCGACCAAGACCGAGAGCGCCGATCTGATGCAGGCCATGTACGGGCGCCACGGCGAGTCGCCGGTGCCCATCGTGGCTGCCTACTCCCCGTCGCAGTGCTTCTTCGCCGCCATTGAGGCCGCCCGCATTGCCCTCAAGTACCGCACCCCGGTGATCCTGCTGTCCGACGGCTATCTGGCCAACGGCAGCGAGCCCTGGCTTCTACCCGACGTGTCGACGCTGCCCGACTTGACGGTGGAGTTCGCCACCGGGCCCAACCACACCGAAGAAGACGGCACCGAGGTGTTCTGGCCCTACCTGCGCGACCCCGAGACCAAGGCCCGCCCCTGGGCGGTTCCCGGCACGCCGGGCCTCACCCACCGCATCGGCGGCATTGAGAAAGAAGACGGCAGCGGCAACATCAACTACGAGCCCGACAATCATGGCTATATGGTGAAGCTGCGCGAGGAGCGGGTGGCCCACATTGCCAACGACATCCCGCCCACCATGCTGGACGGCGACGTCGACGACGCCGATCTGCTGGTGCTGGGCTGGGGCTCCACATGGGGCGCCATCACCAGCGCCGTCATGCGGGCTCGGGAGGAGGGCCGCAAGGTGGCCCATGCCCACGTGACCCACCTGAATCCGCTGCCCAGCGATCTGGGCGACATCGTCCGGCGCTATCCCAAGGTGATGGTGCCGGAGATGAACCTGGGCCAGTTCTGCCGCATCATCCGGGCCGAGTTCCTGGTCGATGCCCAATCGGTGGCCAAGGTGGAGGGGGTTCCCTTTATCGCTGCCGAACTTCACTCACACATTGTTGGAGCTCTTGATGACTGACGTGCCCACAACCACCAAGGCCGACTGGACCAGCGACCAAGAAGTCCGCTGGTGCCCCGGCTGCGGGGACTACTCGATTCTCACCGCGGTGCAGCTTCTCATGCCCGAGCTCGAGGTGCGCCGTGAAGACACCGTGTTCGTCTCCGGTATCGGTTGCGCGGCCCGGTTCCCGTACTACATGAACACTTACGGCGTTCACGGCATCCACGGACGGGCTCCGGCACTGGCCACCGGCCTGGCCATGGCCCGCCCTGAGTTGCATGTGTGGGTAGTGGGCGGCGACGGCGACATGCTGTCCATCGGGGGCAATCACCTGCTGCACTCCCTTCGCCGCAACGTGAACCTCAACATCTTGTTGTTCAACAACCAGATCTACGGCCTGACCAAGGGCCAGTACTCGCCCACCAGCGAGATCGGCAAGGTCACCAAGTCCACCCCGGCGGGAAGCATCGACGAGCCGTTCAACCCCGTTTCGGTTGCCCTGGGAGCGGAGGCCAGCTTCGTGGCCCGCACCCACGACATGGACCGCCAGCACATGATGGACATGTTCCGGCGGGCCCACGATTTCCCCGGCGCCGCCTTTGTGGAGGTGTTCCAGAACTGCAACGTGTTCAACGATGGGGCGTTTGGGGCCATCACCAAGAAGGACAAGCGGGCCTCCATGCTCATTCACCTTGAGCACGGCCAGCCCATCCGCTTCGGCGAGGACAACGAAAAGGGTGTGGTCATCAATCCCCAGGGCAGCGCAGAGGTGGTCGATGTGGCCGACGTCGGCGAATCGGCCCTGCTGGTGCATGACGAGACCCGTCAAGATCCCAGCCTGGCCTTCGCCCTGTCCCGGCTCTCGGCCGGCCCGTTCGAGCCCACTCCCATCGGGGTGTATAGGGCAGTGGAGCGCTCGGAGTACGCCGGCGAGGCCAGCAAGCAGTTGGCCATGGCCCAAGAGCAGTCTGGTCCCGGCGACCTCGAGGCTCTGCTCCACTCCCGGCCCACCTGGGAAGTCTCCTGAGTAACGCTCCTCCTTCGTCCGGGCATCCCGCCCTTAGGGGTTGGGTGCTGGACTTGGACGGAGTGATCTGGGTAGGCGGAACGGCAATTCCTGGCGCAGCGGGAGCCGTTGAGCGGTTGCGCCAGGCAGGCGCAAACCTGGTGTTCGTCACCAATATGTCGATGCTCACTGTGGCCGACCAGGAGGCCAAGCTGGCTGACTGCGGGATCGACGCCTCCGGGTTGGTGATTACCTCTGCCACTGCCGCGGGCCAACTCATCTCTCCCGGCGAGCGGGTGCTGGTGGTGGGGGGTCCCGGTATCGACGAGGCGGTGGAGTTGGCCGGTGCCAAGGTGTGCTCTTCTGGTCCCGCTGACGCGGTGGTGGTGGGCATGGACCCCAGCTTCAACTACGACACCCTCGGTCGGGCCATGAGGGCGGTTCGGGGAGGCGCCCGGCTGATCGGCACCAATCACGATCCCAGCTACCCCACTGAGCGGGGACTGGAGCCGGGGGGTGGGTCTCTTTTGGCCGCGGTGGCGACCGCCGCGGAAGCGGTGCCCATAATGGCGGGTAAGCCCAACCAGCCCATTGTCGATTGCGTGCGCAGCAGAATCGGCGACACCGGCGTGGTGGTGGGGGACCGCCCCGACTCCGACGGCCTATTCGCCCAGGCATTGGAGTACGAGTTCGCACTGGTGCTGAGCGGTGTGACCGAAGCCGACGACCTGCCGGTGTCGCCGGAGCCGCAGTACTGCGCCCCCGATCTGGCTGCCCTGGTCGACCAAATGGGACTTGAATAGGGGGATGAGAGGCTCGCGCCGGAGGCTGGACACGGAGTTGGTTCGCCGCGGGCTGGTTGCAAGTCGGGAGCGGGCCCGGGAGGCAGTAGCCGCTGGCCAGGTCACCGTGAACGGAGCAGTGGCCCATAAGGCCGCTCGTTTGGTCTTGCCCGGCGACGCCCTGGAGGTGGCCGGCCCGCCGGCTCGCTACGTGAGCCGGGGCGGCGAGAAGTTGGAGGGCGCACTGGCTGCCTTTGACTTGGACGTCGCCGGCTTGCGGTGCTGTGACGTTGGTGCGTCCACCGGGGGATTCACCGACTGCCTGTTGCAGCGCGGCGCGACCGGTGTGGTGGCCATTGATGTGGGCCGAGCCCAGATGCACGAGCGCTTGGCTGGCGACTCCCGGGTGACCGTGTATGAGCGCACCGATATCCGCGACGTCGACCCGGCGGGTGTTGGGGCGCCGTTCGACTTGGTAACCACCGATGTGTCCTTCATTTCGCTGACTTCGGTTTTGGAATGCCTGGCCGATCTGGCCGCGCCGGGCGCGCCCGTTGTGGCGTTGGTCAAGCCCCAATTCGAGGTGGGGCGAAGGCAGGCCAGCCGGGGCCGGGGCGTTATCCGCGACCCCGAGCAATGGCAGGCCGCGCTCGACCGGGTGCTGGAAGCAGCAGTCACCGCGGGCCTTGCCCCCCAAGCCGCCGCTCCTTCAGTGCTGAAAGGCGCCCAGGGAAACGTGGAGTTCTTCTTGCACCTGATAAAGGGCGGCACCCCCGCCTCGGTGGATTCTTCCCAAGCAGTGACCCAAGTTGTCACCGAGGGCGGATAGCCTGGTTGCGCGGCATCCGCTGCTGAGCTTCCCCCCTAGCACCAAGAGTCGGTGGCTGATGCATGGAGAAGCAGGTCTTGATCAGGTTTCTGCGCGGGATTGCGAGAGGCAGGGGAGTCAATCTGCATCTGTTGTGGCAGGGACGGCACGAAGTCTGGCAATTCGGTGAGGAGCGGCTAGTGATTCCCCGTCATACGGAAATCGATGAGCACACTGCGAGGGCTATATTGAGAAAGGCACAGGAATCGTCCGGGAGCAGCAATGGCAGACATTCCAACCCCCGATAGTACGTTCAGGGTGGTTGCCCGAGAAGGTGACGAATGGTGGGGCATCCAAGTGCGGAAACTGGATTGGGTTTTCTCCCAAGTCCGCCGCCTCCAGGACGTAGAGGAGGCTGTTCAGGATGCCATAGGCGCCTATTTCGATGTACCCGTCAGCGAAGTGGGTCCCATTGTGATCGACGAGGTGATTGCTGCTGGCACGAGCTTTTTCCCGAACGGCGTGCAGCCAGTTGCGACATAGCTCTATGGCTGCGATCGCCTTCTTTGTTCATGCTGACCGGCCGGAAGCTCTGAAGTTGGCGGCTGAGCTGATCGGCCGATTGGACGGCGACGGCCATGAAATTCGGCTGTCGCCCGAATCTGCTGAGGCGGTGGGCCGCACCGAATTGGCCCATCTCGACGATCACATTGGCGAAAAGCTGGACTTGGCGGTGAGCTTGGGGGGAGACGGCTCCATGCTTAGGGCGGTGACCGCAGTGGCCGATGACGGGGTGCCGGTTCTCGGGGTCAACTACGGCTCACTGGGCTACCTGACCGGGATCGAGCCGGATTCCGCCTCGGAGGCAGTCGAGCAGTTCCTGGCCGGGGATTACAACATCGAAGAGCGCATCCGGCTGCGCTGTCGACTGGGAAACGGCACCGAGGTGAGCGCCCTCAATGAGGCCATCGTGGAGAAGGTGGACAGCGGGAGAACTGTCAATCTGGCCGTTCACATCGATGGGGAGTTCTTCACCAGCTACGCCGCCGATGGACTGATCGCGGCCACTCCTACCGGTTCAACGGCCTACTCCCTATCGGCGGGCGGACCCATTTTGGCCCCGACCATGAACGCAGTGATCCTGACCCCGGTGGCTCCCCACACGCTGTTCGACCGCAGCCTGGTGCTGCTGCCGTCAAGCGAACTGGTGGTGGAGGTGTTGGGCGACCGTCCGGCCGCAGTGGCGGTGGACGGCCGTTCGCTGGGAGAACTGGGCGAGGGAGGCTCGTTGACGGTTTCGGTTTCCGATCGGCCCGCTCGTCTTGTCACCCTGGGCCGAAGAGGCTTCCACCAAGCCCTCAAGTCGTCGTTCGGCCTGTCCGACCGCTGACGCTGGCCCGCAACAATGCTGACTGAGCTGGCGGTTGAGAACCTGGGGGTGATCGAGCGGCTCAATCTGGTGTTGGGACCGGGCATGACCGCGCTGACTGGGGAGACCGGGGCGGGAAAGACCTTGGTGGTGACCGCAGTTGACCTGCTCTTGGGCGGCCGGGCCGACTCGTCATTGGTACGGTTCGGGGCCAGCGAGGCCATTGTCGAGGGCCGCTTCGACCACCAGGGGGAGGAAGTGGTGCTTCGCAGGGTGGTGCCCGCCGAAGGTCGGGCAAGGGCCTATGTCGACGGCCGGCTGGCGTCGGCGGCTACCCTGGCCGAGCTGGGTGCAGAGCTAGTGGATTTGCACGGCCAACACGAGCACCAGTCCCTTTTGCGCCGGGTCCATCAACGGGCCGCGCTGGACAGATTCGGCGACGTGGACTTGGCCCCGCTCATGGAGGCTCGGGCTGAGTTGGCCGACCTGAATCGCCGACGGGCCGAGTTGGGCGGTGACGAACGATCCCGAGCTCGGGAGATCGAGCTGTGCCGATTCCAACTGGTCGAGCTAGACGAAGCTGGACTGGAAGACCCCGATGAGGATGAGTTGCTCAAGTCAGAAGAGGCGGTGTTGGCCGACGCCGCGGCCAGCCGGAATGCGGCTCGGCAGGCGGCGATGTCTCTGGGCGCCGATGGCGCAGTGGGTTCCGGGCTGGCCCAGATTGCCGCTGCCTTGGAGAGCCGTCCGCCGCTGGAGAGCCAGCATGAGCGGCTGGTCAACCTGGTGGCCGAGGTCGGAGACCTGTCAACCGAGCTGCGCCGCGCCGCCGAGTCCATCGACGAGAATCCGGCCCGATTGGCCGAGGTCCGCCAGCGCCGGGAGCTGTTGGTTGATCTGCGCCGCAAGTATGGGGAGACCGTGGCCGAGGTCATGGAGTTCCATCGTGATCTGTCTGTCCGCCTCGCCGAGTTGGAGGACTTCGACCGCCTGGCCAAAGACCTGGACGGAGAACTCGATCGTCGCACCGCTGCGGTGGCCGAAACCGGTGCCGCAGTTGGCGAGGCCCGGCGCGAGGCGGCCCAGACGCTGGGCAAAGAGGTGACCGTCAACCTGCGGGAATTGGCAATGACCCGCGCCGAGGTGCAAGTAGAGGTGGGCGACGATCCCGGTGACGACGTGGACATCCTGCTGTCGGCCAATAGCGGGGCCCCTGGCTTGTCGCTCACTTCGGCCGCATCAGGGGGAGAGCTGGCCCGGGTCATGCTGGCCCTGCGCCTGGTAGTCAGCGCCGGACCACCCGTGCTGGTGTTCGACGAGGTAGACGCCGGCATCGGTGGCCAAGTGGCCCAGACCGTAGGCCAGGCGCTTTCCCGCCTAACCGCTGATCACCAGGTGTTGGTGGTCACCCACTTGCCTCAGGTGGCAGCCTGCGCCGACCACCAGGTGAGCATCGCCAAGCACGACGATGGGGCATCTGCCACCATGACCGCCGAGCCCTTGGACGGCGAGGACCGGGTGGTCGAGCTCTCCCGCATGCTCTCTGGCTCGCCCGACAGCCAGAGCGCCCGCCGACACGCCTCCGAACTTCTCGCAATCTCTCAGAGTGGCTGACGGTCCGCCAATCGTCGCTCCTCCCCGCTAGGATTGGCAGGCGTGACCAAACACATCTTTGTCACAGGCGGGGTAGCGAGTTCGCTGGGCAAAGGACTTACGGCCGCCTCCCTGGGGCGTTTGCTCAAGCAACGGGGACTCCGGGTGACCATGCAGAAGCTGGACCCGTACATCAATGTGGACCCAGGAACGATGAACCCCTTCGAGCACGGGGAGGTGTTCGTCACCGACGACGGGGGCGAGACCGACCTGGATCTCGGACACTACGAGCGGTTCATCGACGAGAACCTCACCAAGCTCTCCAACGCCACCACCGGCTCCATCTACTCCTCGGTCATCGCCGCCGAGCGCCAAGGCGAGTATCTGGGCAAGACCGTGCAGGTGATTCCCCATGTCACCAACGAGATCAAGAACCGCATCTCCAGCCTGGTGTCCGACGACGTGGACGTGGTCATCACCGAGATCGGCGGGACCGTCGGCGATATCGAGATCCTCCCCTTTCTGGAGGCCATCCGCCAGGTGCGCTTGGACGTGGGGCGGGGCAACGTCTGCTACGTCCACGTCACGCTGGTGCCCTTCATCGGCCCCACCGGCGAGCAGAAGACCAAGCCCACCCAGCACTCGGTGACCGAGCTCCGCAGCCGGGGAGTTCAGCCCGACGCCATCGTGTGCCGCAGCGAGTCGCCCGTCTCCGACGAACTGAAGCGCAAGATCTCCAGCCTGTGCGACGTTGACGTATCCGCAGTGGTCAACGCCGCCGATGCCGAGAGCATCTATGAGATTCCCCTGGTGCTTCACGACGAGGGCCTCGACGGCGTGGTGTGCGACATCTTGCGCTTGGACGTCCCCGAGCCCGATCTCGCCGACTGGCAGCGGCTGACCCAGAGAATGGAGATGGCCCAGCGCAAGGTGCGCATCGGGCTCATCGGCAAGTACGTGACGCTCCAAGACGCCTATCTGTCCGTGGTGGAGGCGTTGAACCACGCTGGCATCCACCACGGCGCGTCGGTGGAGATCGAGTGGATCCAGGCCGAAAGCGTGGAGGGACTGATGGTGGACAGTCTGCTTAGCGGGCTGGACGGAATAGTGATCCCCGGCGGGTTCGGCGAGCGGGGGATCCAGGGCAAGATCGACGCCGCCTCCTATGCCCGAGAGAACGACCTGCCCTGTCTGGGCCTGTGCCTCGGCCTCCAGGTGATGACCATCGACTACGCCCGCAACGTGCTCGGCCTGGTCAACGCCCATTCCAGCGAATTCGACCCCAGCACGCCGTGGCCGGTCATCGACTTGATGGAATCGCAGCGCGGCATCACCGACAAGGGCGGCACGATGCGGCTTGGGGCGTGCCTGGCCAAGCTACGACCGGGCACCCAGGTGGCCGAAGTGTACGGTGCTGAAGTGGTGTCGGAGCGCCACCGCCACCGCTACGAGTTCAACCCCAAGCTTCGCGGCCGCTTCGAGGGCACCGACTTCGTGCTCGCCGGGGAGTCGCCCGACGGCCTCTTGGTGGAGTTCATCGAACTGGAGGGACATCCGTGGTGGGTGGGGACCCAGGCCCATCCCGAGTTCAAGAGCCGTCCCGATCGGCCCGCTCCGCTGTTCTGCGGTTTGGTGAAGGCCGCGTTGGATCGCCAGGACAGCGGGACCGCTGCCGACCAGGGTGACGAGACCCCGTCAGAGGCGGCGGTCTCAGAGCACGTTGAGACAGTAGCCGACGCCTCGGCCGCAGCCCTTCGTTGAGAGCCAGCTGAATGGCGGCAGCCGAAGGCGGGGCGGGTTTCACCCCGGTTGGAGAGCGCCAAGAGTGGCAGGGTCGGGTGGTGTCCCTGAGCGTTGCCGAGATCAGGGCGCCCGACGGTTCGATCTATGAGCGGGAGATCGTCCGCCATCCCGGCGCCGCCGTCATCGTGCCACTCGACGGCCAAGAGGTCATCATGGTGCGCCAGTATCGTCCTGCGGTTAATCGGGAGCTGCTGGAGATACCCGCGGGGAAACTCGACAGCCAGGACGAGCCTCCCGAGATGACTGCCCAGCGGGAACTGGAAGAGGAGATCGGCAAGCGGGCAGGGCACTTGGAGCTGCTGGCCGTGTTCCACAACTCTCCGGGATTTTGCGACGAGATCACCCATTGCTACCTGGCCACCGAGCTGACCGACGCCGACCGCCGCCCCCACGGCATCGAGGAGCAGCACATGGCCATCGAACGGATCAAGCTGGGCGAAGTCCTTGATCTGGTGGCCTCCGGCGAGATTGCCGACGCCAAGTCGATCGTCGGCCTAATGCTGGCCCGAGAGCGTCTGGGGTGAATTCCCCGTGCCGCCCGGGGTGAGCGCAGGGAGCGGGGTAGAGGAGTTTCTGGATTGGCTGGTGCTGGAACGGGGCCGCGCACCTCGTACCTGTGAGGCCTATCGCCGAGACCTGACCGGCTACTGCGAGGTTTTGGATTCCCGGGGAACCAACCCTGAAACAGCCGGAGAGGATGACATTCTGGCGTTTTTGCGGCACCTCCAGAGCCGGGGGTTGGCCCCCTCGACGGTCAAGCGGGCCATGACCGCGGTGCGGATCTTCCACCAGTTCCTCGTCATCGAGGGTGCTCGAGCCGACAACCCGGGGTCCCAAGTGGAGCTGCCCACGGTGCCGAGGGCTTTGCCCAAGGCGCTGAGCGAGGCCGAAGTGGAAGCCATCTTGGACGGAGTGGCAGGCGCCGACCGGGTGGCTCGGCGGGATCGGGCGCTGCTGGAGATGCTCTATGGCACGGGGATGCGCATTAGCGAGCTGGTCGGGATGTCGCTGGCCGACTTGGATTTGGGAGGGGCCACCGTGCGGGTTCTGGGAAAGGGTCAAAAGGAGCGGGTCCTGCCGCTGGGCCGATGCGCCCTCGAGGGGCTGACCGCCTGGCTGGTGCCCGCCGGGCGGGGCGAGATGGAGCCCGAGCGCTGGGGGTCCCAGCACGACCAGGAGGCGGTTTGGCTCAACCAGCGGGGACGCCGCCTGTCGCGTCAGGGAGCTTGGGGTGTGGTGAAGAAGAGGGCCCAGCAGGTGGGGCTGGGCGCCAAGGTGTCCCCCCATGTGTTCCGCCATTCCTGTGCCACCCACATGCTGGACCACGGCGCCGACATCAGGGCAGTGCAGGAGCTGTTGGGCCATGCCTCCATCAGCACCACGCAGGTCTACACCATGGTGTCCAAGGAGAAACTGTGGGAGGCCTATCGCGCCGCTCACCCGCGGGCGGTGTTGAAGCATTGATCCACTTGGCTCGGCGCTTCTTCCAGTCGATTCTCGACCAGGGGCCAGATGCCGCCGAAGAGGACTGGCTGATGGGTCTGCTCAGCGAGCGCGAGGCGACCCTCTACGCCCAGATGAGCCCAGTCGACCGCAGCCATGCCCTGCGGTCGGCCCGATGTCCTGCGTTGGCCGACGATGCCCAGCGGGTGGCCGCTGCCCTACACGATGTGGGGAAGATACAGTCTGGTCTGAGGACTTGGACCCGGGTGGCCGCCACCGTGGTAGGGGCCGTTTTACCTGGTATTTTGAGGGGTCGGTGGGCCGATTATCGGGATCACCCCCGACTTGGCGCGGCGATGCTGCGGGACGCCGGGAGCGCCGAACTGATCGTGGCGTGGGCCGCAGAACACCACCTTTCCACCCGCAAATCCTCCCTTCCCTCCGATGTAGCCGCCGCCCTGGCTGCTGCCGACTAATCGGGCAGCCGGTAGGCTTTTCGCCGTGCGCACCGAGATTCCCAAGATCATCAGCGTGGACGACCACCTTGTAGAGCCCGCCCACCTGTGGCAGAGCTGGCTGCCTGACCGCTTCAAGGAGCGAGGCCCGCGGGTGGAGCGCCGCCGGGTCGGGCCGATCACCTTTATTGGCGGGGCCAAGATGTACACCTACGAGCTGGACGTAGAGGACGGGCCATGGGGAGATGTCTGGTTCTACGAAGACCTCGTCTATCCCAACAAGCGCCATGTGGCCGCGGTGGGCTTCGACCGGGACGACATGGAGGCCGTGCCCATCACCTTCGACGAGATGCGCCCCGGGTGCTACGAGCCCAAAGCCCGGATAGAGGACATGGAGATGAACCACGTCGAGGCGTCGCTCTCATTCCCGACGTTTCCCCGGTTCTGTGGCCAGACCTTCTTGGAAGCCGATGACAAGGAGCTGGCCCTGGCCTGCGTGCAGGCCTACAACGATTTCATGATCGAGGAGTGGTGTGGCGACTCCAACGGCGCGCTCATCCCCCTGGCCATCATCCCTCTGTGGGATGTGGAATTGGCCAAGGCCGAAGTGGAGCGCAACGCAGCCCGGGGCTGCCACGCGGTTTGCTTCTCCGAGATTGCCCCCAATCTGGGGCTGCCCAGCATTCACACCGAATACTGGGACCCGTTCTTCGCTGCCTGTCAGGACACCGCCACCGCGGTGTGCATGCACATTGGGTCGTCGTCGAAGATGCCGGCCGCCTCCCCTGACGCCCCGCCTGCGGTGGCAGCGTCGCTAAGTTTCAACAACGCCATCGCGTCGATGAGCGATTTTCTGTTCTCCGGGGTGCTGGTGCGGTTTCCCGAACTGAAGCTGGCCTACTCCGAGGGACAGATCGGGTGGATCCCCTACATATTGGAGCGCTGCGACGACGTCTGGAGTGAGCACCGGGCCTGGGGAGGGGTAAGGGACATCGTCCCCGAACCGCCGTCCACCTACTACTACCGGCAGATTTACGGCTGTTTCTTCCGGGACAACCACGGATTGAAGTCATTGGACGAGGTGGGGGTGGACAACGTGACGTTTGAAACCGACTATCCCCACACCGACACCACTTGGCCCCACACCAAGAAGGTGGCCGAGGACATGATGGGCCACCTGCCTTCCGACGTGGTCCACAAGCTGGTGCGGGGCAACGCCGCCCGCCTCCTCAATCTTGACATTGACTGAAATGGCCTAGGCTCGGCCAGGTCACAACGGCCTGGTGCTATGAGCTACAACCTGCACAGTTTTCGCGAAGACACGTTTGGGGGCATTACTGCGGCAGTCGTAGGGCTGCCCACCGCACTGGCGTTTGGGGTGGCGTCCGGTTTGGGGGCGGTGGCCGGCATGTACGGGGCGATCGCCCTGGGCCTGTTCGCCGCGATTTTCGGCGGCACTCGGGCCCAGATCTCCGGGCCCACCGGCCCAATGGCGCTGGCCATGGCGGTGGTGGTCACCAGCCACGCCGAGAGACTGGAAGAGGCATTCACCATCGTCGTCATGGCGGGCCTGTTGCAGATATGTCTGGGATTGCTGCGAATCGGACGTTTCGTGGTGTACACGCCGTATTCGGTGGTGTCGGGGTTCATGTCCGGCATCGGGGTGATCATCATCTTGGTGCAGACCCTGCCGTTTTTGGGAACGGAAGTGGAGTTGGGCGGGCCCATCGACGCCGTCCGCTCCTGGCCGGATGTATTCGGCGACGTCAACTTCAACTCGCTGGCCATCGCCGCGGTCTCGCTGGGCGTATGCGTATTCTGGCCCCCCCGCCTCCGGGCTTTCGTTCCCTCAATGCTGATGGCATTGGTCGTCGGGACGCTGCTCAGCCTGCTGTGGCTGGACAACACCCCGGTCATCGGCGACGTGCCCACCGGTTTGCCGGACTTCGAGATTCCCGAGCTCACCGGCGATGTGTTGGCCCGGGCCGTGCAGCCGGCACTGACCATCGCGCTGCTGGGCTCCATCGACAGCCTGCTCACCTCGCTGGTGGCCGATTCGATGACTCGCACCAGCCATAGGCCCAACCGGGAGCTGATCGGCCAGGGCATTGGCAACATGATGGTCGGATTCATCGGTGGGACACCAGGAGCGGGGGCCACCATGGGCACGGTGGTCAACATCCGGGCCGGCGGTCACAGCCGGGTCTCCGGCGTGTTGAGAGCGCTGATCTTGTTGGCCTTGGTTCTTGGCTTGGGAAAG
The DNA here is from genome assembly GCA_026708015.1 of bacterium. NCBI lineage: Bacteria > bacterium. Next base: position 78,742 of record JAPOVT010000055.1, on the reverse strand, counting down.
TACGTGGAAGAGATTCCCCATGCCGCGCTGGCCGGCATCTTGATGAAGGTGGGCTGGGACATCATGGACTGGCGGTTCTTGACCAGGGTCACCCGCCTGCACCGAGAGCACCTGTTCATCATGTTCGCCACGTTCGGCCTGACCGTGTTCGTGGACTTAATCACCGCGGTGGCCATCGGGCTGATCATCGCCGGCATGACCCGCTCCCGGCAGTTCGAGCGCCTGGAGATGGACAACGTGGTCTCTGTCCCGATCTTGGACCAGGTGTTCTTCGAAGGTGGGGTGACGTCCTCCGAAGCAGGGGCGGATCCCCATGCTGCCCGAGTGGGCATGGTCGCCTTTCGGGGAAGCTTCTCGGTGGCGTCGTCCAACAAGATCATCAACACCGTCACCGTGGACATCCGGGACCACGAGGTGGTGATCTTCGATTTCTCCGAGACCATCTACATAGACGACAGCGCGGCATTGGTTCTCGAGCAGCTCATCGACGCGGCCATCGACCAGGACACCGAATGCATCGTGATGGCCCTCTCTGGGTTGCCCGCCCGGACCTTGAGCTCTCTCGACGCCCTCCAACGGGTTCCCGAGGAACGGATCGTCGACACCCTGGACGAGGCCCGAGAGGTGGCCAGACGATTACTTGACGCTTAGAAGCGCAAAAGTTCGGGAAATGAGCTCGGACTGCTCTTGGGCGTGTACCGCGGCGCTGCCGGTGGCGGGGCTGGATGACTCGTTGCGACTTGCTCTGAGAATTTCGCAGCGATCGCCGAATGCATCGTGGAGGTGCCCCTTCACATAGTTCCACGGCCCCATGTTCTGGGGCTCTTCTTGGAGCCAGACGATTTTGTTGAGCTTGGGGTAGTGGGCAAGAGCCTCGGCTAGGGCGCTGGCCGGCCAGGGATAGAGCTGCTCCACCCGCAGCACGGCGGCGGGGGTGCCTTCCCGGTCTCGCTGGGCGGTGGCCTCGTGGCAGATCTTCCCGCTGGCCAGTACAACCCCGGTGACCTGTCCCGGCTCAGGACCGTTCGTATCGCCCAACACCGGCGAAAACCAGCCGCTGGCCAGGTCAGCCACCGGTGATCTCGCGTCGCGGTGGCGCAGCAGCGACTTTGGAGTGAACAGCACCAGCGGCTTGCGGGTGGAGCGCTTGGCTTGGTCTCGGAGCAGATGGAAGTACTGGGCCGCAGTCGACAGGTTGGCCACCCGGATGTTGTTCTCAGCCACCGACTGCAAGAACCGCTCGATCCGGCCGGAGGAGTGCTCCGGACCCTGGCCCTCGAATCCGTGGGGCAGCAGCATCACCAGTCCTGATTGCTGGTTCCACTTGTCCTCAGCCGACACCACGAACTGGTCGATGATGATCTGGGCGCCGTTGACGAAATCCCCGAATTGGGCCTCCCAAAGGACAAGCGCATCGGTGTCGCCCACCGAATAGCCGTATTCGAAGCCCAGAGCGGCGTACTCCGAAAGCAGCGAGTCGTAGGCCCACAGCTTGGCCCCATGGCGGGCCAATCCGGCCAGCGGGCAGTGTTCCCGGGCAGTTTGGTTGCAAACCAGGGTGCTGTGGCGGTGGGAGAACGTTCCCCGCCGAGAGTCCTGGCCCGCCAGGCGGATCGATGTCCCCTCGTCGAGCAGGGTGCCGAAGGCCAGCGCTTCGGCCAGCCCCCAGTCCACCATCCCCTGCACCATCATCGCGTCGCGGGCTTCGAACTGGCGGGCCAGCTTGGGGTGCAGCACGAACCCGTCGGGCACCGATGTCAGAGCATTGAACACTCGCTTGATCTGCTTTTCCGACACACCGGTATCCACCGGCGGCGAGACGTTGGGAGTGGGGTCGGACAGCCCCGCCGAAATCGACAGTTGGAGTTCTCGCTTGCCTGCGGCCTCGATCCCAACGGTCTCGCCCGGGCCCCCGTCCGCCGCCTGGTCCCGGGTTTCCTCCAATGCCTCCTGAAGCTTGGCCCGGAATTGATCCATGGCCTGCTCAGCCTCTTCCAGGGTGATGTCTCCCCGCTTCACCAGCGATTCCACATACCGCTTTCGCACCGAGCGATGGCCCTCGATTCGCCGGTACATCTCCGGTTGGGTGTAGCTGGGATCGTCGGCCTCATTGTGCCCTTGCCGGCGGTAGCACCACATGTCGATAACCACGTCCTTGTGGAAGTGGTTGCGATAGGCCAGCGCCAAGTGCGCCACCCGGGTACAGGCCTCGGGGTCGTCGCCGTTGACGTGGAAGATGGGGGCCTGGATCATCTTGGCCACGTCGGTGCAGTAGTAGCTGGAGCGAGCCGACTCCGCGGTGGTGGTGAATCCCACCTGGTTGTTGATCACCAGATGCACCGTGCCTCCGGTGAGATACCCCTCGATCAGCGACAGATTCAACGTCTCGCTCACCACCCCTTGGCCGGCGAAGGCGGCATCGCCGTGTACCAGCACCGGTAGCACCGGGTAGAGGTCGTCCTCGTTGGCGACTTGGCCCCGAACCAACCCGCTCACTGGGCTGTGCTCCACCTGGTCGTCGCTGAGGTGGTCCAAGCGGGCCCGGACCATGCCCTCGACCACCGGGTTGACCGCCTCCAGGTGAGAAGGATTGGCGGCCAGTTCTACCGGGATCCGGTTGCCGGCCATGCTCACGAATTCCGAGGTCATCCCCAGGTGGTACTTCACGTCCCCCGACCCCTGGGTGGACGACTCGTCCAAGTTACCCTCGAATTCGCCGAACAGCTGTCCGTAGTCCTTGCCCACGATGTTCACCAGCACGTTGAGCCGTCCCCGGTGGGCCATGCCCATGATGGCCGAGGTCATGCCCAGGTCGGCAGCCCGGCCCAGTACCGCGTCCAGTACCACGATGGCGCTCTCGGCTCCCTCGATCCCGAACCGCTTCTGACCCACGTACTTGGTGTCCAAGAAGCGCTCCAGCGCCTCGGCCGCGTTCAGCCGATCCAGAATATGCAGCTTCTCGTCGAGCCCCATGGGGATGCCCATCGCCTCCACTTGCTCCTGGATCCACTGCTTCTCGCCGGGTTCCTGGATGTGCATGTACTCCACGCCCACCGTGCGGCAGTAGGCGTTGCGGAGCACATGCAAGATATCGCCCAGCGGCATCTTGCCGTCGGGTTGGCCCAAGTCGATCCCGCCCAGCCCGGTGGTGAGAAACTCCCGGTCGAGGTCCCAGATGGTGAGTCCATAGGTGGCCGGGTCGAGTTCGGCATGCATTGCGGGCTCGTTGGCTGAAAGAGGGTCGAGGTCGGCGATGAGGTGGCCCCGCACCCGGTGCATGTTGATAAGCGCGTTCACCTGCACCTGCTTGGTGATAACGGCCTGCTCTCGGTCTAAGGGAAGGATGTCGGGCCGCCAGCGCACGGCCTCGTAGGGCACGCCTACCGCTCGGAAAATGTCCTCGTAGAATTCGTGTTTGCCCAGCAGAAGCTCGTGGACCGCGCCCAAGAACATGCCCGACTCGGCGCCCTGGATGATGCGGTGGTCGTAGGTTGACGACAGCGTGATCACCTTCGACACCCCGAGGTCGGCCAGCGTGCGGGAATCGGCGGCCTGGTAGGCGGTGGGGTAGTCGATGGTGCCCACACCCACGATGACCCCTTGGCCGGGCATGAGCCGGGGCACCGACTGCACCGTGCCCAGGGTGCCGGGGTTGGTGATGCTCACGGTGACTCCGGCGAAGTCGTCGGGGCTCAGGTCGTTGTTTCGCACCTTGCGGACCATGGTGTCGTAGCGCTCGACAAAATTGGGAAAGTCCAGCGTGTCGGCATCTTGAATGCAGGGCACTAGAAGCGAGCGGGAGCCGTCGGCTTTCTCCACGTCCACGGCGATGCCCAAGCCGATGTGGGGGTGGCGGACGACTCGGGGCCCGCTTTCGGTGTCGACAAAGGTGGAGTTCATCACCGGACGGTGATGGGCGATGGCCTGCACCACGGCGTAGGCGATCAGGTGGGTGTACGACACCTTGCGCCCGTCGGTGCGCCCCAGGTAGCCGTTGACGATCCGGCGGTTGACGTCGAGCAGCTTGGCCGGAACTTCCCGGAAGCTGGTGGCGGTGGGAATGGCCAGGCTGGCCTCCATGTTCTGGGCGATGCGGGCCGCCGCCCCCCGCAGCGGATCTCCCGGTAGAGGCTCAGCCGTCTCGGCCGGATCGGGCACCGCCTGAAGTCGGGCCACTGGGGCGGCCGACTCAGGAAGGACTCGGTCGGGACGGTAGTCGGAGAAGAAGTCCCGCCAGCTCTCGCTCACCGACTCGGGGTCGGCCAAGTACTGGCGGTGCATCTCGTCGACCAACCAGGCGTTCTGGCCGACTATCGACTCGGCGTCGGGGGTCATAGGGAGAGTCTATGAACTTCGGGACTACTAAGGTTCTGCGGGTGCGGCTGGCCACTTGGAATGTGAACTCGCTGAACGCCCGCATGCCCCGAGTTCAAGAGTGGCTGGAGCTGGCCGACCCCGATGTGCTGTGCATGCAGGAGACCAAAATGGCCGACGACGCCTTTCCCGGATTGGCCTTCAAGGCCATGGGCTACGAGTGGGTTCACCACGGTGAGGGAAGATGGAACGGGGTGGCCATCTTGAGCCGGGTGGGGCTGGCCGACCCCGGCAACGGGTTCGCCGACGGCCGCGAGGCCGATCCCGACGCCCGAATCGTATGGGCCACGTGCGCTGATGTGCGAGTGGCCAGCGCTTACATCCCCAACGGGCGGGAGCTGGGCCACGACCACTACCGCTACAAGTTGGACTGGTTGGGCCGGCTCCGGTCCCATCTGGAGGCCAACGCCGATGCCGGGGCGCCAGTGGTGGTTGCCGGTGACTTCAACGTGGCCCCGGCCGACAACGACGTGTGGGACATCGCCGCCTTCGAGGGGCTAACCCATGTGAGCGGGCCCGAGCGCGAGGCGTTTGCCGCGGTGGAGGACTGGGGCCTGGTGGACGTGTTCCGCCGCCGGTGGTCTGACGACGGCCTCTATACCTTCTGGGACTATCAGGCCGGACGCTTCCACAAGCGCCAGGGAATGCGCATAGACATGGTCATGGCTACCGAGCTGCTGGCCCAGCGGGTGACCACGGTGCTCATGGATCGCAACGCCCGCAAGGGGGAGAAACCGTCGGACCACGCCCCGGTGGTGGTGGACTTCGACTGGGATGAAGCCGCCGGGGGCGGCTGAGTCGGCGATGGTCTTTGCCGCCGAAACGGGAGGGTTCGACCTTCTGGTCTTTTGGGTGAACATCCTGGTACTGGTGGCCGTCTCCCATCTCTTCGGCCTGGTGATGAGAAGGGTGGGGATGCCCTCGGTGGTGGGAGCGCTGCTGGCCGGGCTCGTGCTGGGGCCGTCGGTGTTCGGGGTGGTGTGGGAGTCGGGTTTCGAGTGGTTCTTGCCAGAGATCGGCCAGGGCGGGCAGTGGACTTTGCTGGTCGCGGTCAGTTGGATGGGGGTGGCTCTGCTGTTGGTGGTGACCGGTTTCGAGACCGACTTGGGTCTCATCACCAAGCTGGGGCGGCCGGCGCTGTTGGTGACCACGGGCAGCCTGGTGGTGCCGCTGATCGGCGGCATCGTGGTCGGCCTGTTGCTGCCCTCTTTGTTCTTGGCCGAGGGTGCCGAACGGCTCACGTTCACGTTGTTCGTGGCGTTGGCGGTCGCTGTGTCGTCTCTGGCAGTAGTGGCAAAGATCCTCAGCGAACTGGGGCTGATGCGCCGGGACTTCGGCCAGATCACTGTGGCTGCGGGCATGGCCAACGATGTGATCGGCTGGATCTTGCTGGGCGTGTTCACCGGCTTGGCCACCTCAGGCGAAGTGTCGGCCGGGCAAGTGTTGGCCACGCTGGGGGGGATTGCGGCCTTCGGGGTGTTGGCGCTGACAGTGGGCCAGCGCGTCGTGGACTTGCTGTTGCGACAAGTGCGGCGCACCGGGGGCAGCCTGGCCGCGGCACTGGGCGTGGCCATGGTGACCATGCTGGGCTTCGGAGTTGCCACCGAATGGCTGGGAGTGGAGGCCGTGCTGGGAGCATTCGTAGCCGGGGTGGTGCTACACCGGTCCCGCTTTCAGCACGACGACGTTCTCCACCATCTGGAGGGACTGACCAATGCCCTGTTTGCGCCGGTGTTCTTCGCCACTGCTGGCTTGCAGGTAGATCTCCGCCTGTTGGACAACGCCGAGGCTCTGTGGTGGGCCTTGATCGTGCTCGGAGTGGCCATCGTCTTCAAGTTTGCCGGGGCCTACGGAGGTGCCCGCCTTGCCGGCCGTACCCACCGGGCTGGACTGGCCTTGGGGGCCGGACTGAATGCCCGAGGAACACTGGAGATCGTCATCGCCACTGTGGGGTTGAGCGTCGGGGTGTTCAGCCCTACCGCCTTCACGGTGATCGTGCTGGTGCCGGTGCTCACCTCGCTGTTCGCCTCGGCCACGCTGCGAGGAGTGGTGAACAACTGGCAGGGAACCCCCGACGAGCAGGAGCGATTGGGCCGGGAGCAGGCGCTGAGTCGAAACCTCGTCGTGCGGACGTCACGGCTCTTGCTGCCCAGTCGGGGCGGCCCGGAGTCCATCGCCGCGGCCCAGGTTCTACACTTCGCTTGGCCCATCGAGGCCGGGGCCACTGTGCTCACGGTGGGTGACCGTGACGCCGAAGTGGACATCACCCCACTGCGCAATGTGCTGCACGACCGGGCGATGGAGCACCGGCGGGTGCGCGGAGACGACCCGGTGCGGGCCATCATCGACGAGAGTCGGCTGGGGTTCGGCGTTATCGGGCTGGGCGCTCTGGATTACGCCGACACCATGCAGGTGATCTCGCCTCTGGTTGACGGGGTCTTGTCGGAGAGCCCCATTCCGGTCGTGGTGGTGCGCCGGGCGAGAAACATGGATCGGCCGCTCCCGGGGGCCTATAGCCGGGCGGTGGTTCCGGTTACCGGCAGCCCGGTGTCGCGGGCCGCCCAGGAGGTGGCCTTCAACCTCAGCGCCCAACTCGGCACCGAACTACACCTCACCCACGTCAATACCATTAGGAGCGAACCCGCGGGGCTGCCGTCGCTGTTCAGCCGCCGGATGATTGCCCGCACCGGCAGCATCGTCGGCGTGCAGGTGGTAGCCCAAGCCGAGACGCTCGCTCTAGAACTGGGGGCAACCACTCAGACGGTAGTGATGGAGGGCACCTCGCCGGCCGATGAGATTTTGAAGCTGCAACGAGACATTGAGGCCGACCTGGTGGTCATGGGGGCCAACCTCAGACGGGTTGGAGATCGACCATTCCTAGGCCACCGTGTAGAGCAGGTGCTTCGAGACTGCGATGCCACCGTGGTGGTGGTCCTCATCCCGTTTGATCTCTAGCCCGCGGGGGATGCACAGCTCAGGGCGCACTGAGGATGGCGTTCAGATAGGGAGAGGGGGAGCGGGCTGACGTCCGGTCTCCGAAAGCCCGCTCCGCGGCCCAGTGGCAGTGCAGCTCTCTCTCGGCCCTGGTGATGGCCACATAGAGCAGCCTTCGCTCCTCAGCGACCTCGGCTGAAGTCTGAGCCCGGCTGATGGGCACTAGTCCCTGCTCCAGGCCAGCCAAATGCACGATGGGCCACTCCAATCCCTTGGCCGCATGGAACGTGGCCACATCCACTGCGTCGGAGCCTTTGGGTGGGGCTGCTCCCGCGCCGTCATCGGTTCGGTGGGAGTCGATGCGAACTCGACAGGGGATCTGGGCCTTTTCCAGTGCGGTGGCCAGCTTGGCGGTCTGGGCATTGGTGCGGGCCAGCACGGCCATCGACGACCACGCCATTTCGGGGCCCTTGGCGTCGCGCAAGGCGCGAGCGATGGTTGCCGCCTCATCGAAATCGTCGACATGGGTGCTCACCGTCGGCCGGGGACCGTCCAGGCTGTGGGACGCCAATTTGGCCGCCCCCGCAGGCAAAACCGCCCGTCCCGCGGCCAATATCTGGGGAGTGGAGCGGTAATTGTCCACCAGGTCGAGCACCTCAGCACCGGGGAACCAGGTGGCGAACCGCTCGATGTAGTCGGAGTTAGCGCCGTTCCAGCTGTAGATGGCCTGGTTGGGGTCGCCCACCGCGCATAGGTCGTTGCCGTCTCCCAGCCAGGCTCGCAGCAAGTCGAACTGGAGTTGGTTCACATCTTGGAATTCGTCGACGAAAAGGTGCCGGTAACTCCAGCGGCGGGCCTCGGCGTAGTCGGGGTCTTCGGTCAAGTCCCTCAGTGCCAGGATCAACAGGTCGTCGAAGTCCACCACTCGCCGCTTGTCCTTCTCGCTCTCGTAGCGTTGATAGAGGTCGGCGACGACGCCGTGGTCCAGTGCCGGCCGCCGGCGGAGGCCGGCAGCCCTTTCGCGATAGTCACCGGGGGTGATGCGGTGGGCCTTGGCCCACTCGATTTCGGTTACCGCATCTTGCACCTCGGCCTTGGCCAGACGCAGTCCTGCTTGTCTTGCCGCCCGGGCGACCAGGCCCCGCTTGTCCTGCACCAATTCTGGTGGCCTGACCCCCCTCTCGGCCCAGCGAGTGCGCAGCTGGGCATAGGCGGTGCTGTGAAAGGTGCCTGCGCTTACCGAGTCCCGCAGCCCCAGTCCAGCCAGGCGCTCGCGTAGCTCATCGGCCGCCTTGCGGGTGAACGTGATGGCCAAGGTGCGCTTGGGGTCGATGTTGCCGATGCCAGCTTGGTGGGCAATTCGGCGGGTGAGCACCCTGGTCTTGCCGGTGCCCGCCCCGGCGCGGATGCACAGCGGTGTCCCCGGCGCCTCTACCGCGGCCCGCTGCCGCTCGTTCAGCCCCTCCAAGAGCCCTTCAAACACGCTCACCCCACCAAGGTATCGACGCCGGTGACACTTCTATTGCACCAGGTCAAGAGGCCTCATCCTTGTGGGAGGATGTCGGGGATGGTTGTGGTGTCGCGGGAGCGGTTTGAGGCGTTGGTGGCTCAGGCGTTGGATGAGATTCCCGATGACCTGGCCGAGTTGATGGACAACGTGGCGGTGCTGGTGGAAGACGAGGGGGAGGAACCGGACATCTGGGGGCTGTACGACGGGGTGCCGCTCACCGACCGAGCCGACTACGGCGGGGGTGGGATGGTGATGCCCGACCGCATCTACATCTACCGGCTGCCGATCTGCGAGGGGTGTGAAACCGAGTCCGAGGTAGTGGAGCAAGTGTGCATCACCGTCATCCACGAGATTGCCCACCACTTCGGCATCGAAGACGATCGCCTCGACGAATTGGGCTGGGGCTGAGCAGTCGGACTACGACCGGCATCTTGGGCTGCCCCGATTGAGAAGATCGCGGGTACTGTCCCAGCGGTGAAGACCTCAGGAGGCAGCATGGGACCGCTGAAGGGCATTCGCGTAGTAGAGATCGCGGGGATTGGGCCGGGGCCGTTCGCGGCGATGATGCTGGCCGATCTGGGGGCCGACGTGGTGCGGATCGACCGGGCGGACCGGGTCCGAGACGAAGTCCCCGACACCCCTCATCCCGATCTGTTGAACCGGGGTCGCCGCAGCGTGGGCGTCGATCTCAAGCACCCCGAGGGTGCCGAGACCGTGCTCAAGCTGGTGGAGGGCGCCGACGGGCTGATCGAGGGATTCCGCCCCGGCGTGGCCGAGCGCCTGGGCATCGGACCCGACGCCTGCCTGGCCCGTAACCCCAAGCTGGTGTACGGGCGGATGACCGGATGGGGCCAGGACGGCCCCTACTCGTCCATGGCCGGCCACGACATCAACTACATCGCCCTGTCGGGCGTGCTGGGGGCCATCGGCCGGGAGGGGGAGGCACCTGTGCCTCCGGTGAACCTGGCCGGAGACTTCGGCGGGGGAGGGATGCTGCTCGCCCTCGGGATGCTGGCCGGGATGCTGGAGGCTCGCACTTCGGGCCAAGGCCAAGTAGTCGACGCCTCCATGGTGGAGGGCTCCGCCCTGTTGATCACCATGATCTATGGCATGCAGGCCATGGGGGCATGGGGGCCGCGGGGCACCAACATGCTGGACACCGGTGCCTGGTTCTATGACGTCTACGAGTGCGCCGACGGGGAGTACATCTCGCTGGGCTCGCTGGAGCCCCAGTTCTTCGCCGAGATGGTGGAGAAAACAGGCATCGACGCGGACGGGATCGACCAGAACGACCGCACCACATGGCCGGAGATGCGTGACCGACTGGCCGCCGCAGTCAAGACCAAGACCCGGGACGAGTGGTGCGAGATTCTCGACGGCTCCGACGTCTGCTTTGCACCGGTTCTCAGCCTGGCCGAGGCCCCGGAGCATCCCCACAACATCGCTCGGGGCACGTTTGTGGAAGTGGGCGGCGCTCTCCAGCCCGGCCCTGCTCCCCGTTTCAGCCGTACCCCGGCCCAGATTGACCGCCCCGCCCCCAACCCCGGCCAGCACACCGACGAGGTGATGTCCGACTGGGGTTTCGATGCTGCCGCGGTGGCCGCACTGAGAGCATCAGGGGCCGTCAAGTAGATGGGAGAGATCGAGCGGATGGGAATGGTCAACTAGATGGCCACCATGGTGAACTTTCACGCCCATCCCGATGATGAGGCAATTGCTACTTCCGGCACGATGATGAAGGCCGCCGACGATGGCCACCGAGTGGTGTTGGTAGTGGCCACCAAAGGAGAGCAGGGCGAGGTGGAGCCCGATGCGCTCAGCCCGGGCGAGACGCTGGGAGAGAGGCGGGCAGCTGAGACCCTGGATGCGGCCAAGATCATCGGCGCCCATCGGGTGGAGTTTCTGGGCTACGAGGACTCGGGCATGGCCGGCGAGGAGTCCAACAACAATCCCGCCTGCTTCTGGCAGGCCGACTTCGAAGAGGCGGTGGAGCGGGTGGCCCGCATCCTGGTGGAGGAATCGGCCGATGTGCTAACCGTGTACGACGACCACGGCGGCTACGGCCATCCCGACCACATCCAAGTTCACCGGGTAGGGGTGGACGCAGCCCGCAGAGCCGGTGTCGGAAAGGTGTTCTACGCCACCATGAACCGCACCCAGATCCTGCGGCAAATGGCCGAGGTGGAGTCATTTGCCGAGGCAATGGAGGAGATGGACATCGAGCGGGCGGAGCGGTTCAGGGAGGAGGAGTTCGGGACTGAGGAGGCGGACATCACCCATGCAGTGGATGTGAGCCCCTACCTGGAGCGCAAGCGGGCCGCCATGCTGGCCCACACCAGTCAGATCACCGCCGACTCCTTCTTCGGCTCCATGACCGACGAGCAATTCGCCGACGCATTCGCTACCGAGTGGTACGTGGCCCCCGGACCACCGCGCACCGGCGAATTTGCCGCCGACTTGTTCAGGTGAGCTCAGGTTCGAGCTTGTTGGCCGCGTCGCTGGCCGGCTTCCACGACTGGTTCTCCTGGGTGGTGATGCTGGCCAACGCCGCCGCGGGGGGGTGGGCTCTGGGCGCCCACTTTCGACCGCGGTTGCGGGGCTGGCCGCTGTGGGCGTTCATCGCGGTGGCCCAATGCATCATCTTCGCCCAGGTGATCGTGGGTGTCGTGTACGAGAACCGCTCGGGGGCCGATCCGGGAGACTTGCACCGCCTCTACGGTTTCGCTGCCATCGCCGCGGTGGCCATCGTCTACGCCTATCGAATGCAACTCGCCCACCGCCGCGAGCTGCTTTATGCCGGCGGCAGCTTCTTTCTGGCCGGCCTGGCCATTCGGGCCATGATCCTCAGCTAATTGAAGGCCAAGCCTGGGCTAAAGGTTTACAACGGGGCAGGTGAGGGTCCGGGTAATGCCGTCCACCATCTGGATCTGGCTCACCACCAGGCGGCCGAGCTGGTCCATGGACTCAGCCTCGGCTTTGGCGATCACATCGTACGGGCCGGTCATGATCTCAGAGATCACCACGCCATCGATCTCGCGTATGGCCTCGGCCACCTGGCGGGCCTTGTCCATTTCGGTCTGGATCAGAACATAAGAGCTGACACCCACGTGACTACACCTCCGGTCGGTTATCCCGCATCGTACTCAAAGTCGCGCTCGAATGGGCTAGCGGGTCAGGCGCAGCGCAATGATGTAGGCCCATGAACGGTGCTCCCGCCAATCCGTATCTCGCCGATTCCTCCTACGGCATTGCCCATGGCCGGTGCGACCAGCAGGACAACGTGCCCTGGCGTGGGCCAGAGGGCCCCACCGAGACGCTCAACGAGACGACCGACCTCCAGTACGCCTGGCTCGGTCCGTGCCATTTCGGCCATTTGATTTCGGGGCTGTATCCCGACGGCCGACGGGTGGTGTGGAGCAACGGCCGCCAGAACATCGCCAAGCTCGACTACGAGACCCTTGAGTTGCTGGCCGACCACGAGATTGTAGGCGGGGAAGGTCGCACTCCCATCGAAGATCTGGAGGTCAATTTGCTCGGCCTCGACAAGAAGGACGGCTGGGAGGCCGTCGAACACGCCATCGAGCTCTCGATGAGATTCATGACCGGCATTGACGGGGTCTATGCGCTGCTGGATTGCGACCACACCCTGTTTCTCGGTCGCAAAGACCACGCGGTGGCCTATGTGGAGACCGATCCCTCCGATCCTGCGGCGCCCATTGTGGAGCGAGACCGATGGAACAAGCCCGACCACATCGAGGGCTTCTTCGTGGGGATGAACATGACCTTCGACGGCAAGCTGGTGATGACCACCGATCACGGCTGGGTCATAGTTCTGGAGCGCGACTTCAGCGCCTATCACGCCCTTCAGATAGCAGGCGGGGCCGAGATCGGCGCTGAGTATTGCGCTCGGCGGGCTGCGGAGCGGGGCAATACCGGCTACGGCTGGGTTCGCACCAGCATCTGCGTGGACAGCGACAACGGCATCTACGTGTCGTCCAACGACCACCACCACAAGCTGCGCTGGACGGGCACCGAGATCACCGACGATCCTGCTCACGGCTGCTGGACGGCGCCCTATCGCAACGGCGGCGGTCACGGCTCGGGCACCACGCCATCGCTCATGGGTTTCGGCCCCGACGAGGACAAGTTCGTGGTTATCGGCGACGGCGACGAGGTGGTCAACATCACCCTGTTGTGGCGCGACGAGATCCCCGACGACTGGGAGCAGCTGCCCAACGCGCCGGACCGCCGCATCGCCGGCATCGGGCCGGCCAACATGGGCAACCCCGACCGGGCTGAGATCAAGACCGAGCAGTCGATCACCGTGTCGGGATACGGCGCCATGACGGTGAACAACGAGCCGGCCTCGATCCCCGACGGCTATCCCGCGCAGGCGGCCCGAATGCTGTGCTTCATGCTCGGCCACAAGCCGGAATACCAGCCCCACGGCCTCCACAAATACGAATGGGATCCGGCGTCCCGAGAGCTGAAGGAGGCGTGGGTCAACCTCGACATCTCCTCGCCCAACTCGGTTCCCTTCGTGGCCGAGGAGAGCGGGCTGGTCTACACCTGCGGGGTTCGCGACGAGCGCTGGACGATCGAGGCCGCCGACTGGGCTACCGGAGAGTCGCGGTTCCACTACGTCCTGGGTGGTTCCAAGTTCAACACCATCGGTGCGGGGGTAACCGTGGACGACGACGGCCGGCTGCTGTTCGGCTCCATGTACGGCAAGACCCGCGTCCTGCGAGGGCCGGGCTAGCCGCAGTCTGCTGCTCTGCCCCAACAACACGCCGCTAACGTGCCCAACATGGCAACGGTGCTGGTGGCAGGGGGAGCGGGTTACATCGGCAGCCACACCTGCGTCGCCCTGCTCGAGGCCGGCTACGAGGTGGCGGTGCTGGACAGCCTGGCCAACTCCTCCTCCGCCGCCATCGACGCGGTGGGGGAGATCGCCGGCCACCGCCCTCGTCTCGACATAGCCGACTGTCGGGACGAATCCGCGCTGGAGAAAGTCGTGGTCGACGTCCGCCCCGACGCGGTGTTGCACTTCGCGGGCCTCAAATCCGTGCCCGACTCGGTGGCCAACCCGCTGCGGTACTACCGCCATAACCTGGAGTCGGCCGCCGTGCTCTTGGAGGTGATGCAGCGCTGCGGCGTCCGCCGGATCGTGTTCTCTTCCTCAGCCACGGTTTATGGGCTGCCTGACGAACTGCCGGTACCCGAGACGGCCACAACCCGCCCGGCCAATCCCTACGGCTGGACCAAGCTCCTCATCGAGCAGATGATTGCTGACGTGGTCCGGGCCGACCCCCGTTGGTCGGCGGCTTTGCTTCGCTATTTCAACCCGGTGGGCGCCCACCCCAGCGGATTGATCGGGGAGGATCCCGAGGGCATTCCCGGCAACTTGATGCCTTACCTGCTCCAAGTGGCCGTAGGGCGCCACTCCCAACTGCCGCTCTACGGCACCGACTATCCCACTCCCGACGGCACCGCGTTGCGCGACTACATCCACGTGATGGACTTGGCCGGTGGTCATGTGGCCGCCTTGGAGCAATTGGAGGCCTCTTCCGGGGAAGCGCACACCTACAACCTGGGCACCGGCCGGGGTGCGTCGGTGCTAGAGGTGATCGCCGCCATGCGGGAGGCCACCGGCCACCCCCTGCCCTATGAGGAGCTAGACCGCCGCCCGGGCGACGTGCCCGAGTTGTGGGCCGATTCCAGGAAGGCCCGCTCGGAGTTGGGCTGGTCGGCTACCCGGTCGCTAGCCGGGATGTGTCGAGATGCCTGGGCCTGGCAATCCACCCATCCCAAGGGCTATCGCGGTCATTAGTGCTTGCCTGGGGTTTTGGTGGTTGTGTTTGGTAGGGGGCGGGTTTAGGATCACAGATGCCGTCGGCACCGGCTTCGTAGTGTGCCCTTTCTGGTCTTATTCATGGAAAAGGGCGTTGAGATGTCGGTGAGCGAAGTTGAGCGTAGGCAGATGGCAGCCAGTTTGGCTGTCGCAATCGGCGAGGAGGCCACGGAGACTCTAATGAGGTGCATCCTCCCCGAGGGGCGCGACGAACTGGCCACCAAGGCCGATTTGCAAGTCGGGCTAGCCGAAGCGCGAGCAGAGAGGGCCGAATTGGGGTCCAAGATGGAGATCGGGTTCGCCAGGCTGGAGTCCAAGTTGGCTAGGCAGGCACGCATCCACTTCGGCACGCTGTCAGCCTTCATCCTCAGCGTCTGGGCCGTGTTTGTGGCCCAGATTTTCATGTAGTCAGGTGTCTCCGGCAGATCCCGGGGAATTGCAGTTCTGGACGCGTTAGAGCATCTCCTGGATGCCCAGCGCGGCGTAGTCCTGATCTTGGAAGTTCTGGCGGAACAGGTCGCGCAGCCGAACGGCGGCTTCGTCGTAGGCGTCGGGATCGCTCCAGGTGTTCCGGGGGTTCAACACCTCATCGGGGACACCCGGGCACGAGACGGGGACTCGCAGCCCCAAGATGGGGAGCCTGACGGTGTCCACGGTGTCGAGGTCGCCGTTGAGGGCCGCGTTGAGCAGCGCCCGGGTGTGGGAGATGGACATGCGGTTCCCCACCCCGTAGGGCCCTCCTGACCAGCCGGTGTTCAACAGGATGCAGCGGGCCGAGTGGGCATCCATGCGATGGGCCAGCAGCTCGGCGTACACCGATGGCTTGTGCGACATGAACGGCGCTCCGAAGCAGGCGCTGAACGTGGCCTGCGGCTCCACCACGCCCACTTCCGTGCCAGCCAGCTTGGCGGTGAACCCCATCACGAAGTGGTACATCACCTCGTCCCGATCGAGGATCGACACCGGGGGGAGCACGCCGAAAGCATCGGCGGTCAACAGCACGATGGTGCGGGGGTGAGGCCCTTTGGCGCCAGGGGCCACGTGGGGGTTGCACGAGAGCGGATAAGCGAACCGGGTGTTCTCAGTGATGGAGTCGTCGGCGAGGTCGAGCTCTTGGGGGTCGGTGTCGGCCAGATCCCGGCCGGGCAGGGCGGGAACGTTCTCGATGAGGGTTCCCCCCCTCGACAAGGCGGCGGCGATGATCGGTTCGGCCTCCTTGTCCAAGTCGATGAGCTTGGCGTAGCAGCCGTCCTCAAAATTGGCGATCCCCGATTCGGTCCACACATGCTCGTCGTCGCCGATCAGGCTGCGGTCGGGGTCGGCCGACAGGGTTGTCTTCCCGGTGCCCGACAGGCCGAACAAGATGGCGCTGTTGCCGCTGCTGTCCACGTTGGCCGAGCAGTGCATGGTGAGCTGCTTGGCATCGGGCAGAACGAAGTTCATCACCGTGAACATGGTCTTCTTGACTACGCCGCAATAGTCGGACCGCCCGAGCACCAGCCCCAGCCGATTGCGCAGGTCCATGATGACCGCCCGGTCGGTGCGGGTGCCGTCGCGGTCGGGATCGCAGCGGAAGCTGGGGACGTTGATCATGGTCCAGCCGACGGCATAGCGGTCGGCGTCGTCGCGCACGCCTTTGGGGAACATGATGTTGGCGAAGTAGGCGTGGGTGGCGTATTCGCTGACCAGCCGATAGGGGATGGCGAACTCGGGATCCCAGCCGCAGAACACGTCGGCGGTGTACAGCACAGCCTGCCGCTCGTTCAGATGGGCCAGCACTCGCTCCAGCAATCCCGAGTAGTGGTCGCCGTCCAGCTTGTTGAAGTCCGCCTTCCACCACACGTCGTCCACCAACTCGGGCCAGGCCACCGCAAAGGTGTCCTGAACGGGACGGCCGGTACACGTGGGATCGGAGTAGAAGATCAGCGGCCCGTCGGTGCCCAAAGCGGTGGCGAACGCCTTCTGGTCGTGCTCGCCTCCATCGATGCGGGTGCGGCCCCGGTCTCCGGCGATGGCGGCGGCGAACAGATCGTCTTGGGTCAGCCCGGCCCGGATGTCCACCGAGTCCAAGCCGAAGCGAGCGCCTAGCTGGTCGGCAACCGAAGGGCTCACGCGGGCTCCGGGTCGCCGGCGGCGGTGAGGAAGGATGGGGTGCCCATGTCTACCTCTGAGCCCAACCGCAGACGGGTGGCTTGCCCTTCATCTAGATCGAACAGCACTCGCTGGCCTTGGCGCAGCATCCGGAACACCGATCCCTCTAGCGCATCGGCAGCCAAGTCGAACTCGGCCAGGTCGGTGTCTCGCACCACAACGCCAAGACCGGTTGCGGGATCGTATGCCTTGATCACACCCTGCACAGGGACTCTTTCTGACAGTGATCGGGGATTACGGCAGGGTAATGGCTGGTCCAGACGGTTCGCGAGTCGGGCAGGCTCGACTAGGTAGCATCGAGGAGCATGACGGCAAACCGGCTGGGTGCCGATGGATTGCGGGCGGCGATGGAGCGGTACCGAGACGTCCTCGGCATGCACCGGGACGTCATCAACCAGCTCAACGTTTACCCGGTTCCCGATGGCGATACCGGCACCAACATGGCGCTCACCCTGGAAACGGTGGTGGCCGAGGTGACCGGCGCTGGTGAGGGGATGGCCGAGGTGTGCCACGCCATCAGCCACGGATCGCTCATGGGGGCTCGGGGCAACTCTGGAGTGATCCTGTCGCAGATCTTGCGCGGCTTGGCCGACACGGTGGCCGCTGCTGGCCATATGGATCCCCCTGTACTGGCCGGTGCGCTGAAACAGGCTTCGGCCGCGGCCGATGAAGCGGTGTCTACCCCGGTGGAGGGGACCATCCTCACCGTGGTGCGAGATGTGGCCAACGCGGCTGCCGAAGCGGTCGAGGAGGGCGTCGACGGCCTCATCCAATTGGTGGAGGGATGCCAGCAGGCGGGACGGGCGTCGCTGGATCGCACGCCGGAGCTGCTGCCCCAGTTGGCCCGGGCCAACGTGGTGGACGCCGGGGGAGCGGGATTTCTGCTCTTTCTGGATGCGCTGATCACCGCGATGGACGGTCGGCCGCTGCCCGACCCGCCGTCGGTGGACCCCACGGCGGGAGTGGGTGCGGCAGTGGCCGGGGCCGACGATCCCCACGGAGTCGATGACGATGCGGACGGCACCCGCTATGAGGTGATGTTCTTCCTGGAGGCCGACGACGACCGTATCGGCGACTTCCGCTCCGCGTGGGAGGCCCTGGGCGATTCCATCGTGGTGGTGGGCGGCGACGGCTTGTGGAACTGCCATATCCACAGCAACGACATCGGTGCCAGCATTGAGGCGGGCATCGGCGTCGGTCGTCCGTACGACATACGGGTGACCGACTTGTTCGAACAGGTCAGACATGTGGAGTCGCTTGCCGCCGCCGAGATCGGCGGGACCGTCACCACCATTGCCGGCGAGCCGGTTCACACCGCAGTGGTGGCCGTGTCGGTGGGGGCGGGGGTGCGCCGCATTTTCGAGTCGCTCGGGGTTCGAGCCGTCATCGCCGGGGGCCAGACGATGAATCCCTCCACCGAGCATTTCGTGCAGGCGGTGGAGCAACTCGACGCCGCCGAGATTGTGCTTCTCCCCAACAACAAAAACATAGTGCCGGTGGCCGAGCGGGTGGACGACTGCACCGATGCGGTGGTGCGGGTCGTGCCGACCAAGGGGATCGCTGAGGGCTTGGCCGCCTTGATGGCCTATGACCCGTCGGCCACCGCCGATCAGAACCAGGAGGCCATGGCCGACGCCGCCTCCGAGGTGGTGACCGGGGAGGTCACCCAAGCAGTGCGCGACACCGAGAGCGAGTTGGGACCCATCGCCGCGGGTCAGTGGCTGGGCCTGGATCGCGGTGGGTTGCGGGTGGTGGCCCAGGGCGCGGCACAGGCGGCCACCGGGCTGCTGGCCGAGATCATCGACGACGGCCATGAGCTGGTGACGGTGATCGCCGGGGCCGACGCCGTATCGGCCGATGTCGGAGAAGTGTCCTCCTGGTTGGCCGAGCATCATCCTGCGATCGAAGTGGAGATCCACGAGGGCAACCAGCCGCTCTATCCGTTCTATTTCGGAGTGGAGTGACCACGCCGCCCTCGGACAGCTCTGAACAGGGAGTGGCCAGTCGGTCTCCGCTCACGATGGCCGACTTCGAGGCTATGAATGTCGAGGTGCTGAGCGGGGTGGGACGGGCCAAGGCCAAGGCACTGGCTTCAGTCGAGGTGGAGTCGGTGCTGGATCTGTTGACCTACTACCCCCGTCGATACATCGATCGGACGAACCGAGCCTCCATCTCAGATTTGGAAGACGGCGTGGAGGCCATGGTGATGGCCCAAGTCGACAGCGTGTTCTCCAAGCGGCTCCGAGGCAGCCGAACGCTGGTCAGGGTGACGGTCAGCGATGACACCGGCCGCCTGGGCCTGATCTTCTTCAATCAGCCCTGGCGGGACCGCCAGCTGTCCGAGGGCCAGGAGGTGGTGGTATTCGGAAAGCTGGACCGATATCGGGGTCAGAGCCAGATGACCAACCCCATCGTGGATCTGGTGGGCGATGAGACCGGTCGCATCGTGCCGGTGTACCCCCAGTCGGGCAAGGCCGGACTACAGACCCGGGAAATCAGGCGGTGGGTGGACGAAGCCTTGCGGCGATCCGAGCAGCGGGGGATCAGCGATCCGGTTCCCGAGTCGCTGCGGCAGCGCCACGGCTTGATCGGCCGCCATCAGGCCATAGAGGGCATCCATCGACCCGACTCCATGGACGCCCAGTACACCGCTCGCGATCGGCTGGTGTTCGACGAACTGCTGCGTCTCCAGCTCAAGCTCATCATGCGCAAGCGGGCGGTGGAGCGGGCCGCAGTCGGCATCTGCCATGACACCGGCGGAGAGCTGGTCGACCGGTTCACAGCCTCGCTGGGGTTTTCCCTCACCGGTGCCCAGCGCCGGGTGATCGCCGAAGTGGTGGCCGACATGGCCCGTCCGGTGCCGATGCACCGCCTCTTGCAGGGCGATGTGGGGGCGGGCAAGACCGTGGTCGCGGTGGCCGCGATGCTCACCGCGGTTCAGGGCGAGCACCAGGGAGCGCTGATGGCCCCCACCGAGGTGCTGGCCACCCAGCACTTTTTGGGGATTCGCTCTCTACTGAAGGACCTGGCCGTACCTGCATCTGGAACTCTGCTGGCCGAGCGGCCCCTGAAGGTGGCCTTGCTCACCAACCAAACGCCGAGAGCCGAGCGGGCTCATATCCAGGAGTCCTTGGCCAAAGGGACCATCGACATTGTGATCGGCACCCACGCCCTCATTCAGGAGGGGGTGGGCTTCTGCTCGCTGGGAGTGGTTGTGGTGGACGAGCAGCACCGCTTTGGGGTGGAGCAACGTGCCGCGCTGCGGGCCAAGGGCTCCCAAGCAGCCACTCCTGATGTGCTGGTCATGACGGCCACTCCTATCCCCCGAACCGCGGCCATGACCGTGTACGGCGACCTGGACGTGTCCACGCTCAATGAGATGCCCCCGGGGCGAACCCCGATCGCCACCCATTGGGCTCGATCTGCCGCTGAGGAAGCCGAAGTGTGGGAGCAGGTCAGAGCGGAAGTGGGCAAGGGCCGCCAGGCGTATGTGGTGTGCCCGCTGATCGACGAGTCAGACAGCATCGAGGCCCGCTCGGTCACCGAGACTTACGAGCGCCTGCAAGGAGACGAGCTGGCCGGTCTGCAAGTCGGCTTGCTCCACGGGCGGCTCACCCCAGCCGAGAAGGAGTCGGTGATGGACCTGTTTCGAAGCGGGACCATCGATGTGCTGGTGGCCACCACCGTGATCGAAGTAGGGGTGGATGTGCCCAACGCCACCATCATGGTGATCGTGGACGCTGATCGGTTCGGGATAGCGCAGCTTCACCAGCTCAGAGGCCGAGTGGGCCGGGGCGAGCAGGAATCTTCCTGCTGCCTGCTGGCCGCCGATGCGGTGGGGGTGGCCGCGGAGCGGCTCCGGGCCTTGGTGGACACCACCGATGGGTTCGAATTGGCCGAGGCCGACTTGGAATTGCGGGGCGAGGGCACCATCTTGGGAGAGCGCCAAAAGGGCCGGAACGATTTGCAACTGGCCTCCCTGCGCCGGGACAAGGACTGGGTGGTGTGGGCCCGTCAAGCCGCCGGGGAGATGCTGGACGATGATCCAGACCTTCAACAAAAAGCAGAGCTGCGGGCCGAAGTAGAACTGCTATTGGTAGACGACGACGCCGACTACCTGCTGAAGAGCTGAGGTTCGAGGAGGAACCGTGTTGGAGATCGTGCGAATGGGTATGGAACGACGGGACCGAATCGCCGAAATCTGGGCCGACGCCTTTGAGCAGGATCCGCTGATGAAGTGGGTGTTTCCCGACGATGCCTCCCGGCTGGAGTGCTTGACCCGCTGGTGGGGCTTCTGTCTCGACCATCTACCCTCCGGCTCTGAGCTGCACGGAACCCGGGCCGACGGATGCGTGGCCTACTGGCAACCCCCCAAAGACCAGGACGGCCAGACAACGGGAAGCGACGAGGCTGATCCAGGCGAGTCTGAGGGCCAAAGGGCCTTCATCGCCATGATGACCGAGCTGGTAGGGGATCTGGCCCCATCCCGAATGGAGGCTTTGGGAAAGATGCAACGGGCCCGGTTGGACGAGCCCCACTGGTATTTGGCGGTGTTGGGCACGTCATCGCAACAGCAGAGCAAGGGTCTGGGAAGCAAGGTACTGGCGCCCATGCTTGATCGCTGTGACCGGATCGGCGCCCTGGCCTATCTGGAGTCGAGCAACCCGGCCAACGTGGGCTTCTATCGACGCCACGGTTTTGAGCCCTACGACGAGTTCACGCTGGGCGACGGGGTGCTGATCACCCCGATGGCCCGAGAACCCCGCCCTCCCGAATAGCGATGACGCTTCGGATCATCGCCGGGGAGGCCCGGGGGCGGCGGTTGAGCACCCCCGAGGGCATCGAAGTGCGGCCCACCACCAGCAGGGTTCGGGAGGCGGTCTTCAACTCGCTGCACAGCCAGGGCTGTCTGGAAGGCGCCAACGTGCTGGACCTGTTTGCCGGCTCCGGGGCGCTAGGGCTGGAGGCCGTGTCCCGAGGAGCAGCCTCGGCCACGTTCGTGGAGTCGGCTCCGGCTGCGCTGGCCGCGCTGAAGGCCAACATCGATATCACCGGGTTCAACGACCGCTGCCGGGTGGTGCCCGGCGATGTCATGAGAGAGCTTGCCGGGCTGGGCTATGGCTTCGACGTGGCTCTGTGCGATCCCCCCTATGGGTTCGATGCCTGGCCTGAATTGGTGTCCCAGCTCCCCTCGGACACAGTGGTGGCTGAGTCCGATCAGGCAGTGGAGCTCGGAGCCCACTGGGATGTCGTAAAACAGCGGCGCTACGCGGGTACCGTTGTGGTGATTGCCACCCGGCGATAGCAACCAAAGACCCCAGGAGACCCCTTCGTGACGCGTGTCCTGTTCCCCGGATCGTTTGATCCCATACACAACGGTCATATGGAGATCGTGGAGACCGCGGCGCGCCTGTTCGAAGAGGTGATCGTGGCCGCGGTACACAACCCTCAGAAGACCCCTTTGTTCAAGCTGGACGAGCGTCAGGCGATGCTGGAGGAGTGCTTTGCCCACCTGCCCAATGTGCGGACCACGAAGTTCGCCAGCCTGGTGGTGGACCTGGCCAAAAGGGAGGGCGTTGACTTCATCGTAAAGGGCCTCAGGGCGGTATCGGATTTCGAGAACGAGCTTCAGATGGCCCAGATGAACCAAGCCGTCTCCGGAGTCCACACGCTCTTCATCCCCTCAGCCAGCAAGCACTCGTTTCTGGCTTCCAAGCTGATACGCGAGCTCGCCCGCTTCGGCCAGCAGATTGACTCCATGGTCCCCCCGCCGGTGGCCGAACGACTGATCGAGAGGTACCCAGATGACTGATATCGACCCCAACTCAACGGCAACGCACCAAACGACCGCCGGGACGTTCGTGGATCCCGAGTTTGATCTGCTGTTGCGCCGAGCGATCGAGTTGATTGACGCGGCCCGGCCGATGCCCCTGTCGGCATCTTCCATGATCAACAAAGAGGAAGTCCTCGAACTGCTTCAAAACTGCCTGAACCGTCTTCCCGAGGAGATGCGGGCGGCTCGCTGGCTGCTCAAAGAACGTGAGGACTTCCTGAAGAGGGTTCACCGAGAGGGAGACGAGATCTTGGTGGCCGCCCGAACCCAGGCAGAGGCCATGGTGCAGCGCACCGAAGTGGTCAAGGCAGCCGAGCAGCGGGCCCGGCGGATGGTGGAAGAGGCCGAAGCCACCGCTCGACGACTGCGCTTGGAGACCGAGGACTATTGCGACACCAAGCTGGGCAGCTTCGAGAACGCCCTAGAGCGAATTCTGAACACCGTCAAGGAGGCGCGGACCCGACTCCAGGGAGACCCGCTGGCCGATCTGGTTCGAGTCTACGGCCCCGAACCGGAACCGGAGCCGGACGACGGTTTCTTCGACCAGGACACCTTGGGCTGATCTGCGAGGGAAGAGGCCATGTCGAGCCGGTTGCCATGTCGAGCCAGCTGAGAGTACCGGTTGCGGAACTGCTGCGCCGTCCCGGTTCGCACCGCGAGCTCTCGATCCACGTAGATGTCGACGGCTGGGCAACCTCGGATGCCGCGGTTCGCGGTCCGGTTGACATCCAACTCCAACTGGAGTCGGTGGTCAGCGGACTGGAGGTGACCGGCTCACTGGAAGCGGGATGGCAAGGATCGTGCCGGCGGTGTTTGGAGCCCATTGAGCAGACGGTGCAGCAGGAATTGCGGGAGATGTTCAGCACCGCCCCAGATGATGAGGAGACTTATCCGATTCAAGACGGCGAAGTAGACCTGACCCCCATGGTTCGCGACTGCGTTGTCCTCGCCCTGCCCATCGCACCGCTCTGCTCCGAGGATTGTGTCGGGCCGGCGCCCGATGACTACCCCATGAACCAGCCTGAGCCCTCACCCGAAGACCGTCCCAAAGACCCTCGCTGGGCTGCGTTAGACGCGCTGCGCACCGGCAAGTAGATTTGTCCGTTGCGTTCGCGCCGATTCCGATCATGGCGCGGCATTTCCCTTCCCCATGTAGGACCGTTCGATGGCTGTACCCAAGAAGAAGACATCCAAAGCCAAGGGCCGCAGCCGCCGGGCCGCGGCCTGGCGAGTGTCCGCGCCAGCTCAGAGCACATGCCCCCGCTGCGGAGCGGTCAAACGGCCGCACCGAGTGTGCAAGGTGTGCGGCTGGTACGCCGGGCGTGAAGCGGTTGAAGTGGCCTGAGCCACTCTCCGCAGTCACATAAGGGGCGTCAATTGACTTCGCTTCCCGTTGCCGTGGACGCAATGGGGGGTGACGATGCCCCTCAGTCGGTGTTGGCCGGTGTCCAAATCGCCGCTGAGCGGGGCATTCCCATACTGCTGGTGGGACAACCCGAGCAGCTGACTGGGTCTGGGGACTTCGAGGTAATCCCTGCATCGCAGGTAATCGCCATGGGGGCCGAGGGAGCTTCCAGCGTCCGCAAGATGAAGGACTCTTCGGTCGTTCGGGCCGCCGAGGCGGTGCGCGACGGGCGGGCCGCGGCCATGGTCAGCGCCGGTAATACCGGAGCGGCAATGGCCGCATCTCTGCTGAGAATGGGCCGGATCCGGGGGGTGTCCCGGCCTGCTATTGCCACTCCGATTCTCGTTCCGGGCCGGGCCTGGCCCAATGTGCTGCTGGACTCAGGGGCCAACACCGAGTGCAGCGCCGGGTGGTTGGTGCAGTTCGCCCAGATGGGAGCGGTTTACTGCCGCGACCGGTGGGGGGTCGAAGTGCCCAGGATCGGTCTCTTGTCCAATGGCGAGGAGGCTGGCAAGGGATCGCCCCTGGTCAAGGAGGCTTTCGATCTGTTGGGGGACCGGGACTGGCAGGATCGGACAGGAGCGGTGTTCGCTGGCAATGTCGAGGGGCGAGACCTGTTGGAAGACCTCGTGGACGTGATCGTGACCGACGGCTTTACCGGGAATGTGGCCCTCAAGACCGCCGAGGGGGTAGCCAAGCAGTTGATCGGCGCACTGCTGGGCGCCCTCGACTCCTCTGATGAGGCCCGTCAGGGGGCCAAGCTGCTGGCCCCGGCGCTTGGACCGCTTTATGAGGAGTTCAGCCCCGACTCAGTGGGCGGCGCCATCCTGCTCGGGGTGAGCGGTGTGAGCATTATCAGTCACGGGGCCTCGTCACCGAGGGCGTTGGCCAACGCCATACAGGTGGCTCATGAGCTGGCCGAACGCGACACCGTGGGCTCCTTGCACCGAGTCCTGTCACCTGAATAGGGGTTACATCTGCGTCCAGTGGGTGGGAACAGCGGCAAGCTGGCTTATACTTTTCGGGCGCAGTATTGCTGAACCGCCCGGAGAAGACGTGCCATCCGAAACCCATGTCGAACAGAGTCCGCTGGATCGCGACGGGGTCTTGAGCCTCGTCACCGAGTGTTTGGCCGACATTTTGGAGATCTCTCCCGACCGGATAAGCGAGGGCCAGGCCTTTGCCGACGATCTTGATGCCGACTCACTCGCCCTCATTGAGTTGGTTGAGACTCTGGAAGAGGAATTGAGCGAGAGGACGGTCGGATTCAGCATCGACGATGAAGATCTGGAGGATCTCAAGACGGTGCGAGACGCCGTCGACTATGTCCACGGCCGTCTGAGCCGAAGCTCCTGACTTCCGATCCCGACCTCGCAGCTCTAGCCGAACGCCTCGGCTACAGCTTCACCCAGCCCAGCTTGCTGGTGGAGGCGGTGACCCATCGATCTTGGTGTGCCGACCACGCCGGGGCTTCCTCCAACGAGCGACTGGAGTTCTTGGGCGATGCAGTGTTGGCCCTGGTGGTGACCGATCACGTATACGCCGCCTACCCCCAGATGGCCGAGGGCCAATTGGCTCCCCTGCGAGCTGAGGTGGTCCGAGCCGAGACACTGGCCGATCTGGCCATTGAGCTTCAGCTGGGCAAGGCTCTCCGCCTCGGGCGGGGTGAAGAGGCGTCTGGAGGGCGGGAGAAGCAGTCGATTCTCTCTGATGCCATGGAGGCGGTGATCGGCGCGGTCTACCTGGATGCTCCCTGGGAGGTTCTGACCGATCTGGTCCGGGGATGGCTGGCCGATCGCATCGCTGCGGCGGCCGAGGGCCCCGGTATCCGAGACTTCAAGACCAGATTGCAGGAGTACTGCGCCCGCAGCGGCTTAGATGCCCTGGAGTATCGCCTGTCGGAGAAGGGTCCCGACCACGCCAAGCAATTCCTCGCCGTTGTGTACATGAACGGCGTGGAGCGGGGAAGAGGCGAGGGCCGGTCCAAGAAGCAGGCCGAGCAGGCCGCAGCGGCCTCAACCTGGCAGACCCTGGACTCTGGGGCGGTCGCCGCCGGGGCCGGAGCAGCCTCGTGATCTCATCAGTACGAGTAGGAGTGACCCGATGATCGCATTGCCGGAAATCGAGACCATCCGCCGCGACCTGGACAGGGAGCTGTCCGGTCTTCGCATCAAGTCGGTGGAGGTCATGGAATCGGGGTATGCCAAGCGATCGGGAGGACCGAAGAAATTCGTCAACCGGTTGGAGAAGCTGAAGATCACCAGTGTGCGCCGTCGGGGGCTGTTCTTGATCATGAGCCTGGACAGCGAAGATGTGGTGGTGGCTCACTTGGGCACCGGCGGCCAGCTGCGACGCCACGCCAACCGGGACGAGGTCGACTCCAACACCGCCCTGTCGATCACCTTCACGAAGAGCGGGCAGCTCCGGCTGGTGGATGAGCCGGGAGACGCTGAGCTCTTCCTGGCCAACGCCGAAAAGCTGGTCGAGGAAGTCCCCGAGTTGGACGGGCTGGGCATCGATCCCCTCGATCAGCCGGTGCCCTGGCGCATGTTCGGCCAGATCCTCTTGGCTCAGGACGCCAAGTTGAAGGCCGTGCTGACCGATGATCGCGTTGTGGTCGGTTTGGGCGAGATGTACTCCGATGAGATCCTGTTCGCCGCCGGTTTGCGATTCGACCGCCTGCCCAACTCGTTGGGGCCCCAAGAGGTGCGGCGGCTGCACCGGGCGATGGTGGAGACGCTTCACGACGCGGCCAAGCACCGGGGGGCGTCGTTGGAGGATGGCCACTACTTAGATGTTCACGGCCAGCCGGGCGGCTACGAGGAATACCTCAACGTGTTCAAGCAGGCGGGCCAGAAGGGCCGGCCCTGTCCCCGCTGCCACCGCCCCATCCAGAAATATCGCTTCCGTCGTCGGTGGACGTACTATTGCGAGCAGTGCCAGATCTGACCTCCGAAGCGCATTTGGGCAAGTAGTTCCACTAATCACGGCCCTCCGCTGGGTAGGGTCGCATAGGTGTTCTTGAAGGCGTTGACGCTCAAGGGGTTCAAATCCTTCGCCGATTCCACCACGCTGGTATTCGAGCCCGGTGTGACGGTGATCGTGGGGCCGAACGGCAGCGGCAAATCCAATGTGGTTGACGCGGTGGCTTGGGCACTGGGGGCTCAAGCCCCGACAACGGTGCGCTCGGCCAAGATGGACGACGTCATCTTCGCCGGGACCACCTCCCGGGCGGGCTTGGGCCGAGCAGAGGTGTCGCTGAGCATCGACAACACGTCTCGTCTCCTGCCCATCGAATTCGAAGAGGTGACCATTACCCGCACGCTGTTTCGCAGCGGAGACAGCACTTACGCCATCAACGGGGTGCCCTGTCGCCTGCTTGACATCCAAGAACTGCTGAGCGACTCTGGCGTGGGCCGCCAACAGCATGTGATCGTCTCCCAGCACCAGATTGAGGGCGTCCTGAGCGCCCGACCCGAAGACCGACGGGCGGTTATCGAAGAGGCCGCCGGCGTTTTGAAGTATCGCCGCCGCAAGGAGAAGTCAGAGCGGAGGCTGGCCGCATCCGAGGCCAACCTCACCCGTCTGTCCGACGTGGTTCGGGAGATCCGGCGCCAGCTTCGACCGCTGGAGCGACAAGCCGAGGCCGCTCGGCGCCATGGCGACTTGGTGGCGGAACTGAGTGGTCTTCGCCGCTATCTTGCTGGTCAGGAGATTGATCAGCTGCGCCGACGGGTTCGCCAGCTGACGCAGGATCAGGCCGCGGATCGCCGCGAGATGCAGCAGCTTTCAGTGCAGGCGGAGGCCTTGGATCGGGATCTGGCCGCTGCCGAGGCCCAACTCTCGGCCGCCGACGGACAAGACATCAGCGATGCGCTGATGCGATTCGAGGGGATCACCGAGCGCTTGCGGGGACTGGAGGCCTTGTTGTCGGAGCGTCGTCTTCGCTTGCAGCGCGATCGCAACGCCGGAATGGACGAGGACGTGGTGGCCACGCTGGAGGCCGAATCGAATCGCCTCGGCAGAGAACTGCTCGAGGTAGAAGATTCGGCGGCAGCCCTGGAGCCCGCGGCGACAGCCGTAGCCGGTGCTGAAGGTGAGTTGGAGCAGCTCCGCCTGTCGTTCGACGAGCGATGGGGCGATCAGGGCGTTCCGGATCCGGAGTCGGATGTTCCCCGGATCAAGGGCGAGATAAGGATCTTGGAGGCGTCGATTGATCGGGACCAGGTCGAGTCGGATCGCCTGGGCCAGAATCTGGAGGCCTTGGAGGAGCGCCGACAAGAACTGGTCGAAGAGTTGGACCGATGTTGGGCTGAGGCCAAGGACGCGGAGATCGCTCGACAGGCGCGGGAGCAGGAGCAAGATCGGGCAGAAAAGGCCGTCAGGGAGGCTCGCGCGGCCCGCGAGCAGCAGAAGTCCGCTCTCGGGGAGGCGGTCGGAGAACTTCAAGCTTGGGAGGCCCGTCGGGAGGCCCTCTCCCTGGCTCTGGATGAAGCACGCGATCAATCCGGAGCCCAGCGCCTGGTTGGTATCGAAGGCGTGCTGGGCACCTTGGTCGAGTTGGTGGAAGTGGACCGGGGATGGGAGGCCGCCTTTGAAGCCGCGGCTGGCGAGGCAATCGCTGCGGTAATCGCCACCGACACTGAAGTTGCCATGAGAGCAATCGCCACCCTGGAGGCCGACAGTGTGAGCGGTGCGGTCTTGGCTCTGGGCGGATCAGTCCCCGAGGCGGAGATTCCGGGCGTCGGCGATCCGTTGCGCCCCCGTGTGCGCTCGTCGGTGGCCGGGGTGGACCAGTTGTTGGACGCCTTGGTCGGATTAGTCGGGGTAGTCGAAAGCAGCGACCAGGCGGCCGAGGCGGCGATCGCCGATCCTGCCGCAGTGGTGGTTACCCGCCGGGGCGACCGGTTCTCCTCTACCGGGTGGCGAGTGGGTGTTCGCCGTTCTGGGGCCACCAGGGGACTGCTCGAGGAGGCCATTGAGGCGTCGGCCGGGGCACAGGAGGCGGTCAACGCCGCTGAACAGCAGTTGGCTGTGGCCGATAAACGGTTGGATGAGGCAGGGCAAGAAGAAGCCCGGACCCGTGAGGCGGCCCGCGGCCATCTCGAAGCCCGAGATGCGGTTCAGGCTCGGGCCAATGCGGTAGAGCGAGAGCTTCGCGACGCGGAGGTGGGAATTGGGGCTCTCGGCCCTCGGTGCTCAGAGCTGGATGCCAGGATTGACGAGGATCGCCGTCGGCTGGGCGATCTCCACCAGGAGTTGCCCCAACATCAGGCTAAAGAGGTCGAGCAGCGAGCCCGTGCCGAGAGCTTGAACCGAGACCGCGATGAGCTGGCCCAGAAGTCCCAGGCGGTTGGCAGCCTCCGCTCCGACTTTCGGGTGAGGGCGGCCGGGGTAGAAGAGCGACGCCGGATCCTGACTGCGCAGCGAGACGAAGTCGAGCGACGATTGAGCCAGATGACCCAGGCCCGGGCCGAAGCCGCCTCTCGTCGAGAGGCTGTCGACCAGCGTCTCGCCATCGTCGACCAGATGATGGACTTGGTGGTTGAGCGTTTCCAGGAGGCCAGCCGTCAGCTTGAAGAGCTACGGCAGCGGCGGGCCGAGGAATCTGAGGCGGCTCGGATCGCTGCCCAACGGCTCGAGAGCTTGCGCAGCCAGAGGGCACAGGCCGAAGCGCAGTTGGGTCAGTGCAGGGAGAGAGACCGCAGCGCGGAGATCGAGTTGGCCGAAGCAGGGATCAGGCTGGAAGCAGCCACAGATCGGTGTCGCCGCGAACTGGACTGCGAGCCCGCCGAGGCAGTGGCCACCCAATGCCCTCCTGCGGAACCAGGCGTCGCCCCCGCCGACCGAGTCAGGGCTTTGGAGCAAGAACTACGCATCATGGGACCGGTCAATCCGCTGGCGTTGGAGGAGTATGAGGCGCTCTCGGAGCGATATGAGTTCACCCAGGCCCAGATCGACGACATCCGCCAGAGTCGCCGGGAGCTTCGCAAGGTGATTCGCAAGATCGACGAGGAGATCGTCAGCGTGTTCTCGTCGGCCTATGCCGACGTGGCCCGCAATTTCGCTGATCTGTTCCAGACGCTCTTTCCCGGCGGCGAGGGCCAGTTGCGGCTCACTCAGCCTGATGCGCTGCTGGACACCGGGGTGGAGATCGAGGCCCGCCCATCAGGCAAGAACATCAGGCGTCTGAGCCTGCTCTCGGGCGGGGAGCGCTCGCTTACCGCGCTGGCCTTCTTGTTTGCCGTGTTCCGCAGTCGTCCTTCGCCGTTCTATGTCATGGACGAGGTGGAGGCGGCCCTTGACGACGTCAACCTGCACCGCTTCCTCCAGCTTGTCGACGAATTCCGGGCCGACGCCCAGCTACTCATCGTGAGCCACCAGAAGCGCACCATGGAGGCGGCCGACTGCCTGTACGGAGTGTCCATGAAACCGGGAGGAAGCTCGAAAGTGCTTTCCGAAAGAGTGGTGGTAGCCTCTGAACCGAAGGTTTTGGTCGAGCAAGGCTGAGGATGAGCAACGGACCGGAAGATCCCCGGTCGGAGTGGGATCCCCTAGGGTGGGAACTGGAGGACTCAAACGAGCAACCCAGGAATGTGCCTGCGCCGCGCGAGGTAGAAGTGGTGGAGTGGCTGCCCCAAGCCAGCCCACCGCCTCAACCCCGCAATCCCGCAGTGATCATGCTGGTGGCTTCGGTGCTGCTGGCCGTATTGGGTCTGGTTGGCATCGGAATCGGCGTGGGCAGCATCTTCTTCAACCGGGACGCTCTGCCTCCTGAGATTGTGGTGGTCTCGGGTCCGCAGGTGGTGAGTGCCCCAGCCGGAGGGCCGACCTTGCAAGCTCCGCTGGTGGTTGCGCCCTCCGACCAGACACCGTCAGGCGAATCCCCTGGCGCCGACCAACTACCTAGCCCGCTGGTACCTGATGACCCGGTGGTGGCGGTAGCCCGAGCGGTCATTCCCTCGGTGGTGCTCATTCAGGTGAAGGGACCTGATTTCGAAGATCCCGAGATTGCTCCCGAATTTCCCCCTGAGGACTGGGAGCCTGGGGACGAGCTTCCTGAAGAATTCGAGCTTCCCGATCCGGAGCCAAGGGGTGGACAGGGTTCTGGGATCATCTACGACTCGTCCGGTCATATTCTGACCAACGCCCACGTTCTGGGCGATGCTGAGACGGTGAGAGTGCAGTTTGCCGACGGCACCCGAGCTGAGGGCGTCGTCGTGGGAACCGCCCCGGCGATCGATGTCGGCCTGATACGGGTTGACACGGAAATGGCACTGACGCCGGCAGTCTTTGCCGATCGCACCACCGTCGAAGTGGGACAATTGGCGGTGGCTGTGGGCAGTCCGTTCGGGTTGCAGCAGTCGGTGACCTCGGGGATTGTCAGCGCGGTGGGCCGGGCCATCAGAGAGGGGACCGGTGACGGTGCCTTCGTCGAGATGATCCAGACCGATGCCCCCATCAACCCCGGCAACTCAGGTGGCGCTCTGGCCAATCGAGCCGGACAGGTCATCGGAGTGAACACTCTTATTCGAACGGGTGGTTCGTTCGGCAACATTGGTTTGGGGTTCGCCATCCCCTCCGACATCGCCCTCAATATCGTCCAGCGCATCCTGAACGGTGAGAGCACCGAACTGGGGTATCTGGGCGTCTACGGGACTGATCCCGAGATAGGCCACCCCGGAGCCCTTGTGGTGGAAGTGGAGCCGGATACTCCCGCCGAGCGAGCCGGGATGATGGAGGGGGATTTGATCATTCTGATCGACAATGAGGTGGTTTCGACGTTCACTGAGCTAGCCGCCAAGGTTCAGTTCCGCGTTCCGGGAACGGAAGTGGAATTGGAGGTGGTCCGCGACGACGAGCACATCACGCTTACCGTGGTCATCGGCTCTCGGCCATCTGTCGAAGATCCCGAAGACGAAGAATAGGGTCTTGTGGTGTCTCGCCGACGCTGGCCCACCGCTCGGGGGACGTTCTCGGGTTTTTTGGCCTCGGTGGTTTCTCGGGGAGTGGACGACGCCACCTGGGAGGAACTGGAGGACGCGCTGATTCTGGCCGACGCCGGTGTGGGCACCACCACCGCGCTGCTGGATCGGCTCAAAGAGCAGGCTAAAGCGAAGAAGGTCAGCGATCCTGAGCAGTTGGTGGCCCTGCTGAAATCCCAGATAGCCGAAGATCTGGGGGGCCGAGACCTTGAGCTGGGTACCGAGGGAAACCCTGCGGTATGGCTGTTCGTGGGTGTGAACGGGGTGGGCAAAACCACCACCATCGGCAAGCTGGCCGACCGGGAGGTTCGAAGCGGACGCAAGGTGGTGCTGGCCGCGGGGGACACGTTTCGAGCCGCGGCCGCTGAGCAGCTTGGCCAGTGGGCCGATCGATCAGGGGCCGAGCTGGTGCGGGGCGCAGAAGGCGCAGATCCAAGCTCGGTCATCTTCGACGCCGTCGAGCACGCGGCCGCCTCAGGGGTTCCGCTGGTCATGGCCGATACCGCCGGCCGTCTGCACACCCGAGCCAACTTGATGGAAGAGCTGGCCAAGATCCACCGAGTGGCCGGCAAGGGGCCGGGAACGGTCACCGAGGTGCTGTTGGTGATCGACGCCAGCACCGGCCAGAACGGGCTGGCCCAAGCCCGCCAGTTCACCGAGTCGGCTGAGCTGACTGGGGTGGTCCTTACCAAGCTCGACGGGTCGGCCAAGGGCGGCATCGTCATGGCCGTGCAAGATGAACTGGACATCCCGGTGAAATTGGTGGGCTTGGGGGAAGGCATAGCCGACTTGGTGGAATTCGATGCCGACGAGTATGTCGAGGCCCTGTTCTCCTAACCCTTCCCTTCGTGTCGGATATCCAATCTGTTGCACAAGGGCGTAGTCTGGGCAGCCCATGTTCGACACGCTGAGCAACCGGTTCGAGGGCATTTTCAAGCGCATGCGGGGTCTGGGGATCTTGCGGGAGAGCGACGTCGACGAGGTGCTGCGGGAGATCCGCTTGGCCCTGTTGGAGGCCGACGTCAACCTCCATGTGGTCCGGGGCTTTCAGGACAGGGTCCGCCAGCGGTGTGTGGGGGCTGAGGTTCACAAGGCACTGAACCCGGTCCAGCAGGTGATCAAGTTCGTCCATGAGGAGCTGATTGCCGCCCTGGGCGGTGAAACCCTGGAAATCTCCCATCCGGCCAAGGCTCCCACGGTGGTGCTGTTGGCCGGGCTTCAAGGCTCGGGCAAGACCACCAACGCGGCCAAGCTTGCCTCCTGGTTCAAACAGCAGGGTCGCAACCCGATGCTGGTGGGCGCCGATTTGCAGCGTCCGGCTGCGGTAGAGCAGCTCCGCACCCTGGGGGCCTCCATTGAGGTACCGGTGTTCAGCGAGCCCTCCGACCCCGTAGCAGTAGCCCGACAGGGGGTTGCTGAAGCGGTGGCAGCCAACCGCGACGTGGTGATATGCGACACCGCCGGTCGGCTGGCCATCGACCAGGAGATGATGGACCAGGTCGGACGGATATCCGACGCCATCGAGCCCCACTACACCTTCTTGGTGGTCGACGCCATGACCGGTCAGGACGCGGTGACCACGGCAGAGTCGTTCCATGAGATTCTGGAGCTCGACGGGGTGATCCTCACCAAAGTGGACGGCGATGCCCGCGGCGGCGCCGCGCTGTCGGTGAAAGAGGTGGTGGGCCGGCCCATCGCCTTCTCCTCCACCGGTGAGAAGATCGACGAGTTCGAGCTGTTCCACCCCGACCGGGTTGCCAGCCGGATTCTCGGCATGGGCGATGTCTTGACCCTGGTGGAGAAGGCCGAGCAGGTCTACGAGGAGGCCGAGGCCGAGGCAACCGCGGCCAAGCTGCTGGAGGGGGAGTTCACGCTGGCGGACTTCCTGGAGCAGATGCGCCAGCTCAAGAAGATGGGCTCGCTCCAGAATCTCGTGGGAATGCTCCCCGGCGTATCTCCCGAATTGCGCAATGCTGAGATCGAGGATGATCAGATCGCCCAGGTCGAGGCCATCATCTGCTCGATGACCCCGCAGGAGCGGGCTACCCCCCGGATCGTTGACGGCTCTCGCCGGCAGAGGATCGCCGCCGGCTCCGGTACTCGGCCCTCCGAGGTCTCCCAACTCCTGCGTCAGTTCAGCGAGGTGCAGCGGATGATGAAGCGAATGGGGGGCAAAGGGCCGGGTTCGGGCCGCAAGAAGTCCAAGAAGGGTCGAAAGGGCAGTCGGGTGACCCCGCCGGGTGGCCAGCAGAGGAAACCGGGAAAGCCCAAGCTGACCCTGCCGGGGTTGGAGGACGGGGAATTCGATCTCTCATCCCTGAGGTAGCCCGTAGGGATTTTGGGCGGGTAGAGTTTGCCCATTCCGGCGGTCGGCGCCGGTTCGTGCCTGCACCGGCACTGATGACGGGCCAATTGGGCTCAGAACGTCCAATGGACCCAAGTAGACAGAAGGGCTGACCGGCTAGTGGCAGTAAAACTCCGGCTGATGCGGATGGGCAAGAAGAAGCAGCCCACGTACCGCGTGGTGGCCGCCGACTCCCGCAAGGCCCGAAATGGGCGATTCATCGAGATTGTGGGCACCTACAACCCTCGCCAGGAGCCGTCTCTGATCGAGATCGACAACGAACGGGCCCTGCACTGGCTTCGCCATGGCGCCCAACCCAGCGAGCGGGTGCAGAAGCTGCTGGTTATATCGGGTGCGTGGGAAGAGTTCACCGGAGAAGCCGCCCCCGCGATCAGTGTACCGGCGAAAGTGACCAAGGCCGCCTCGGCGGAGGCGGTGGATGCCCCAGCCGAAGATGCCTCGGCGGAGGCGGTGGATGCCCCAGCCGAAGATGCCTCGGCGGAGGCGGTGGATGCCCCAGCCGAAGATGCCTCGGCGGAGGCGGTGGATGCCCCAGCCGAAGATGCCTTGGCGGAGGTGCCCGATGCAGGGTCCGAGCCTGGTGAGGATTCCGAAGCCGCATCCGCAGAGGAAGAGTCAGACTCAAACGCTGAAACAGCTGAGGCTGAGGAGGCCGCAGAGGAAGACGCTGAGAAGGCCGAGGACGGGGAATCGTGAGCGACACCGACTTTGACGCCGAAGGCGACGACGCTATGAACGACGATCCTGAGAACGAGGTCCCTGTGAACGAAGATGTCAGGAACGACGACTTCGAGGACGACGACTACCGCGAAGACTTCGAGGACGACGATTTCGACGAGGATGACGACATCAACACCATCGAAGTCCCAACCGCTCGAAATGTCTTGGAATTCCTGGTCAAGTCGGTGGTGGAGAACCCCGACGACGTGGAAGTGGAAATAGTCGAGCGTCAGGGTTCGGTCACGCTGGAGGTCACGGTGGCCGAAGGGGACATGGGCCGGGTTATCGGACGCCGGGGCCGGGTAGCCAACTCCATTCGCACGCTGGTGCGGGCTGCGGCTAGCAAAGACGGCAGTTCCATCGACGTTGAATTCGTCGACTGACCGGCGGGCGTGCCCCCTCGGCTAGTGGTGTGTCTCAACTTGAGGTAGGCCGTATCGACCGGGCCCACGGGGTCCGGGGGGAGACGGTGGTCACGCTCTGGACCAACCGCACCGAACGCCTCGAAGCCGGATCGGTGCTGACGTCCGATTCCGGTCCGCTCACGGTGGTGGAGGCCCGGGCCTTCCAGCGCCGATGGATAGTTCAGTTTGCCGAGGTTTTGGGCCGGGACGCTGCCGAGTGTCTGCGGGGTCAGGTGCTTCGGGCCTCGCCCATTTTCGATCCCGACGAGCTTTGGGTTCACGAGTTGATCGGCAAGATGATCTGTGAGACCGACGGCACAGAGCGGGGGAGGGTTGAGGCAGTGCAGCAGAATCCGGCCAGCGATCTGCTGGTTTCGGAGTCCGGCGCCTTGGTCCCGCTTACCTTTCTTGTCGAGCAGTCCGGGGATCGGCTGATCGTGGATGTCCCGAGCGGCCTGTTCGACGAGACTTGAGGGTTCAACGAGCCATGAGAGTCGACGTATTCACCATCTTTCCCTCGATGTTCGAGGAGTTCTTGGACTTCGGGGTGATCGGCAGGGGGGTGGAGCAGGGCCGCCTTGTCGTTCGGATTCACGATCTGCGGGCTGGTGCGGGCGACCCCCATCGCTCAGTGGACGACGCCCCATTCGGAGGCGGTGCGGGAATGGTGATGATGCCGGAGCCATTGTTCAGAGCGGTGGAGCAGGCCGATCCCCCCCGTCCCCTGTTTCTTCTCGGTCCCGCTGGCCGCCGATTCGATCAGACCATTGCCCGCGAGCTGGCCTCCGGAGAGGGATTCTCACTGTTGTGCGGTCGTTATGAAGGGGTAGACCAGCGAGTTCGAGATCATCTTGTGGACGATGAGCTGTCAATGGGCGACTTCGTATTGGCCGGAGGGGAATTCGGGGCCATGGCGGTAATCGAGACCGTCGGGCGGCTGGTCCCCGGCGTGTTGGGAAACGAGCTTTCGTCCGCCGAGGACTCCTTCAGCGACGGGTTGTTGGAGTATCCCCACTACACCCGGCCTGCGGAATTCAGGGGCTGGCCGGTGCCGGACGTGCTGTTGTCGGGAGATCACGGCCGTGTAGAGCGCTGGCGGAAGGCCCAATCCCTCGCCCGGACGGTGGCCTTGCGGCCCGACCTCGTCGACGCCCGGGGCGGCCTGAGCGACGAGGAGCGATCGCTCCTAGATGAGTTCGGCCTTTCATAAACGGGCCGGATATAATTTCTCGTCGCGCCCCGATGCCAGAGTTGGGCGCTGAAGTACTCACAAGAGGCGTGCCATGAATCCCACCGACATCGTTGATCGCGATACCAGACGCTCTGACATTCCTGAGTTCAGCCCCGGCGACGCGGTGAAGGTCCATGTCCGGGTGGTGGAGGGCAGCCGCGAGCGGGTCCAGATATTCGAGGGAGTGGTCATCCGCCGACAGGGCAGCGGAATACGGGAGACATTCACCGTTCGAAAGGTCAGCTTCGGTGTGGGAGTAGAGCGCACTTTTCCGGTTCACTCGCCCATCATCGCCAAGATCGAGGTTGGAGCCCGCGGCGATGTGCGCCGAGCCAAGCTCTACTACCTGCGAGATCGGATTGGTCGGGCCGCCCGGGTCAAGGAGAAGCGCTTCTAGCCAAGCCCTTGGCCAAATTGTCACCCACCGTGTTTACGGTGCAGGCATGGCATACAGACAGGCGCTGGGCCGTTGGGGCGAAGACCGAGTGGTGCGGTGGTATCGCCGCCAGGGGTTTCAGGTTCTCGACCGCAACTGGCGGTGCAGCAGGGGCGAATTGGATGTGATCGTGCAGCGGGGGTCGATCGTTGCCGTATGTGAGGTGAAGACTCGGACGTCGCTGGCGTTCGGCACTCCCGCCGAGGCCGTTGGATGGCAGAAGCAGCGTCGGATACGCCGATTGGCTGCCCAGTGGTTGGCCGAGCAGGAGCGGTCAGGACCAGTGCAGCTTCGATTCGACGTTGCCGAGGTGATGGGGCGCGAGCTGCGGGTGATCGAAGCGGCGTTCTAGGTCGCAGTCAGCCCAGCAAGGCCCACAGAATCAGCCCGACGCAAACCAGCACACCCGCGGCCACGTACCAGTAGTCGAATCGAGTCCGACGCTGCTTTCGTGTGGGATCGAAGCCGATATCCCAGTATGTTCCCACTGGTGGCTGCAAGGAAAGCCGTTGTCGTTTGGGTTGTGGTTTTGGCCTTGTTCTCGGCGGTAGGCGTCGGATGCGGGTCGGGTTTCTCTCCTGAGGTGGAGGCTGGTCCCGATGGGACCCCCGATCCCGTGTTGGTGGCCGGACGGGGAGTGTTCGTTGACCGGTGCGCGTCTTGCCACGGAGCCGATGGCAGCGGGACCGGCGACGGTCCCCGCCTGAACCGTGGTCGGCTGTTGCAGGAATATCCTGATCCCAACGGAGCTGTCGCCGTGGTCTCAGAGGGGAAGAACCGCATGCCGGGTTTCAGCGGCCTGTTGACCTCGGACGAAATCGACGCGGTCCTCCGCTATATCAACGAGGTGCTCTGAGGGGATCTGTCCCTCCGGACTGCCGAAGACGGTGAAGTTGTCACCGGCTGTGGCTATGGTCGGAGAACGCTCGTGACCAGCGAAACGGGTCTCTCTTCAGGCACGAGGAATCATCCTCGAGAAAGCACTCGCCGTGCTTGCAACCATTCCCGCCTCCGTTCTCGCCGGCATTACCGGATATCCGGTTTCCGTGGAGGTCCACGTGTCGTCGGGCTTGCCCACCTTCACGGTGGTGGGCTTGCCCGATGCCGCTTGCCGGGAGGCCCGTGACCGGGTTCGCGCCGCGCTGTTGTCCAGCGGCGTCGATTGGCCCCCGGGCCGCATCACCGTCAACCTGGCTCCCTCGGGCATCCGCAAGGAAGGCTCTGGTCTCGACCTGGCCATCGCTATAGGAGTTCTGGTTGCCGATGAGCAACTGCCTGCTGATGCCGTGGAGAATATGGCCTTTCTGGCCGAACTGGGGCTCGACGGACGGCTCCGGTCGGTTCCCGGCGTTCTGCCCCAGGTGCGCTCTCTGGAGACTGCCGCCATTGTCGTAGCTCCGGAGAGCGCCGCGGAGGCTGCGCTGGCCAACGGTCCTGTGGTAAGGGCGCCCACCACGCTGACAGAGCTTGTCGCCGCTCTCCGAGGCAAGGACTCGTGGCCGGAACCGCCCCTGCTGGGGTCGGCTGACTTGCGGGAGGACGGCGCGGATTTGGCTGATGTGAGAGGACAGCACATGGCCCGTCTGGGATTGGAAGTGGCTGCCGCCGGTGGGCACCACTTGCTGTTGATCGGTCCTCCAGGAGCGGGCAAGACCATGCTGGCCCGCCGGCTCCCCGGCCTGCTTCCCCCGTTGGATGAGAACACCGCCATCGAGGCCACAATGGTGCACTCCGCCGCTGGCTTGGACTTGCCGTCCTCGGGCTTGATTCGCCGAGCTCCTTGGCAGGCCCCCCACCATTCGGCGTCGATGATCGCCTTGGTCGGCGGGGGGAGCCATACTCTGCGTCCTGGGGCGATCAGCTGCGCCCATGGGGGCGTGCTGTTTCTGGACGAGATGGGGGAGTTCGGGCCCCAAGCCCTGGATGCGCTGCGCCAGCCCCTTGAAGAAGGGTCGATTCGGGTCAACCGGGCTGCGGCCATGGCTACATTTCCCGCTCGGTTCCTATTGGTCGGGGCGATGAACCCGTGTCCATGCGGAGAGCTTGGACAGCCAGGCATGTGCCGGTGTACGCCAGTGGCCCGTTTGCGCTACGCCCGGCGGCTGAGCGGACCGCTCCTGGATCGATTTGACCTGAGGATTCATGTAGGCCGGCCGGAGGTGAGCGATCTCTTCGACGCCCCGCCGGGTGAATCCTCGGCGCAGGTTCGCGACAGGGTGGATCAGGCCCGAGCTGTCGCCCGCGACCGCGGCGTGGCCTCCAACAGCGAGCTGCCCGATGGTGCCCTGGATCAATTCGCTCCCCTGGACCCAGATGCCAAGAACCTGTTCAGCCACTCCATTGCCGAGGGCCGTCTTACTGCCCGAGGATTCCAGCGGGTGCGAAGGGTCGCCCTCACCCTGTGCGACTTGGCCGGTCAGGGGCCGCCGCTTACCGGCGGCATCGTCGCCCAGGCGCTGTTCATGCGGACTGAGCCGGTCACAGTGGTTCACGATCCATGGAGCTGCTCCAGTGCCCGCCGATGAGTTCTCCGTGGCCGGACCCCATGGCGAAGAAGGGGGCGAGTTGCCCGTGGAGGCCTGGCTTGTGGCGCTGGTATCGCTGCCCGCGGTGGGGCCAGCCCGATTGCGGGCGCTGCTCGAGATCGGGAGCCCGCCCGTGGTGTGGGCCCGCTTGCAGGTACCGGCATCACCTGAATTGGCCCAGATAGCCGGCAAGCAAGACCTGTACAGCCAGTGGCAGCGCACCGCGGCTGGCTTGGATGTGGCGGCGTTATGGGCGCGGCACCGCGAATACAGGGTGGGTGTGGCTGCACTGGGCACCCCCGGATACCCATCTGCTCTGTCTGATGACGTGGATCCGCCCGCGGTCGTGTTCCACAAGGGAGACCCCCAGGTGGTCGGCGGTCCACGAGTGGCCATCGTCGGGACGCGCCGATGCACCCGCTACGGCAGTGATGTGGCCTTCGAATTGGGCCGGGACTTGGCCTCAGCAGGCGTGGGCGTCGTCTCCGGACTAGCGCTGGGCATCGATGCCGCCGCTCATGCCGGGGCACTGCAAGCCAGAGCAGCGCCACCGATAGCAGTGGTGGGCAACGGCATGGACCGGGTCTATCCCGAGCGCAACCGAGCCCTGTGGCAAGCGGTGGCCGAACAAGGAGTGCTGTTGGGAGAGGCCCCTTTGGGAGCCTCGCCCGAGCGGTGGCGGTTTCCGGCTCGAAACCGGATCATCGCTGCGCTGGCCGATGTGGTGGTCGTGGTGGAGTCCCACGCCTCGGGCGGCGCCATGCATACCGTGGCTGAGGCTGCGGCCAGGGATCGGGCGGTGCTGGCGGTACCCGGTCCGGTCCGCAGCCCGGCATCCGATGGATGCCTTGAATTGCTGGCCGACGGCTGCGCCCCCTGCCGCGACGCTGATGACGTCCTCTTGGTCTTGGGCCTGTCCGGCGCCGAGACCGCCCCGTTGGACACCCGCCCCGACCCCGGCGATGCCGGGCAGCGAGTGCTGGAGGCGCTGGGCTGGCAGCCCGCCGATGCCGAGCAGATCAAAGGGCGTACCGGTTTGACCATGTCAGAAGTGGCCGGAGCAGTGGAGGAACTGCGGGTTGCGGGCTGGGTGGCAGTATCGGGCCGCTGGATAGAGCGGGTGGGCATTCCCCGGTGAGTCGGCCAACAGCCCGTAGTCTTGAGAGTTGATGGGGTGGGATCTGGACGCGTTTGCCGCGTCGACCGCTTCGGTCAGCGACGAAACCGCGGCGATGTACTGCCGTGAAATTGCCGCGTTCTCCGGATGGCTTGCCGACAGCCGACACGGCTCCGGGGCAGCGGATTCCTGGGATCCCAGTCCCGCAGACGTCGACCTGCGCATGGTCCGCAGGTATCTGGCCCACCTGAGCACCAAGGGCTATGCCCGCAAGACGGTGGCCCGCAAGGCTACGTCCTTGCGACGCTATTTCGGTTGGGCGGAGCGCACCGGCCGGGTCGCCGCAGACCCCACTGTTGGGGCGATGACACCGACACGAGAGCGACGGCTGCCCCGCGTACTGCGCGCCGAGGAACTGGGGACTCTGCTAGACGAGCCGCGTGCCGTGGTGGCCGACGACAGCCGCGTTCGGCAGGCTCGCGACATTGCGGTGCTGGAGCTGCTCTACGGCAGTGGCCTGCGGGTCAGCGAAGTGTGCGCCATGCGGGTTGGGGACATTGATCTGCCCCGTCGGCGCCTGATCGTGTACGGAAAGGGATCGAAGCAACGGATCGTGCCGCTGAGCGAGCCGGCGGCCGTCGCCCTGGAGGAGTGGTTGGACCATGGGCGGCCGGAGATGGCTGATCCATCCACAGCCGGTGATGCCGTGTTCGTGAACCTGTACGGGCGACCGCTGAACACTCAGGCCGTGCGGCGGCTCGTCAACCGTCGAGCGAGCACTCAAACCAACCCCCACGCACTGCGGCACACCTTCGCCACCCATCTGCTCGACGGCGGGGCGGACCTGCGGCAGGTGCAGGAGCTGTTGGGCCACGCTGATCTGGGATCCACGCAGATATACACCCACGTCAGCCGTGATCGGCTTCGACGGGTGGTGGAGAAGAGCCACCCTCGGGCCTGACAACCGCGGTTTGCCGGTAGCCTGGCAGCCGGCTTCCCCCTGGCTTCAGAAGACTGAGGACAAGCCATGGTGCTGGGTATGCGCATCGGCGGCTTGGCTGCTGTAGCGGTGTCGGCCTGGCTGGCACTCAGCCCTGCTCAGCCCGCGCCGGATACGTCCCTACCGCCTGCTCTGAATGAGGCGGCGGCGCTGTCACCCGTGATGTACCAGCCTCCGGTGGGCGCCGAGGTTGTCGATTCCTTTCGACCTCCGGCCCATGTGGGCGCACCGGGTAATCGGGGCTTGGAGTACGATCCTGAGCCGGGCCAGCCGGTATGGGCTTCAGCCGGAGGCGAGGTGGTGTTCGCCGGTCAAGTGGCCCGCAACCGGTTTGTGACTGTGCTTCACCGCGACGGGCTGCGCACCTCATATGGATACCTGGGCTGGATAGCAGTTGACGAGGGCGACATGGTGTCTCCTGGTCAGTTGCTGGGCACCACATCGGAGCGGTTCTTCTTCAGTGTTCGCACCGGAGACCAATATCTTGATCCTGCCCAGGTTTTGTCATCGGGACGCGTGCGGTTGGTGCCCCATAGTGAGCCGGATGGCCGCGGTCGGCTTCCTGCGAAGCAGAATACCCAGACCAATTTGCAGCCGGACCACTAGGGTTCGAAGCCATCGTCCGGCTATCGTTGATCCCGGCCTGAAAGCAGTTTCCGGCCGTAGACAAATTCCACCCGGGGCATCCCACGGTCGCCAATTGGTGCTGACCCCGGGTCTCGAAGAACCGCTGGGAGAGGAGAAACACCATGGCGCCAGTCGTGACGATGCGTCAGCTGCTCGATGCTGGAGTCCACTTCGGACACCAGACCCGCCGTTGGAATCCGAAAATGCAGAGGTTTATTTTCGGCGAGCGCAACGGTATCTACATCATCGATCTGACCCAGACGCTTGCCCATATCGAGGCGGCCTACACCTTTGTTCGAGACTTGGTGGCCAAGGGCGGCCAAGTGCTGTTTGTGGGAACCAAGAAGCAAGCCCAAGACAGCGTGCAGAGTTACGCCGAGCGGGTGGGCATGCCCTATGTGAACGAGCGTTGGCTGGGTGGTCTCCTGACCAACTTCGAGACGATCTCCAAGCGCATGGGCAAGATGAAGGAATTCCAGCGGATGCGCAGTTCGGGCGAGCTTGACGTGATGCCCAAGAAGGAGGCGTTGCTCATCTCCCGGGAATTGGCGAAGCTTGAGCGCAACTTGAACGGCATTCGCGACCTGACTCGACCTCCCGATGCGGTTTTCGTGCTCGACACGAAAAAGGAACACATTGCGGTGGCCGAGGCCAACAAGTTGAAGCTGCCGGTAATAGCCGTAGTGGACACGAATTGCGATCCCGACGTCATTCAATTCGTCATCCCTGGAAATGACGACGCGATCCGGTCAGGAGAGCTGATGTGTCGAATCATCAGCGATGCGGTACTCGAAGGCCGCTTCATCGCTCAGGGAAATGCCTCCGCCAAGTCCCAACCGACGGAAGATGCTCCGACGGAAGACGACACATCGGCCGCTCCCGCTGAGGAAGCTCCGGCGGTGGCGGAATCGCAGTCGGATGAGGGGGCTCCGGCGGCTTCGGAGGCTGCTCCCGCTGAGGAAGCTCCGG
This sequence comes from bacterium, assembly GCA_026708015.1. Classification (NCBI taxonomy): domain Bacteria; species bacterium. Next base: position 35,305 of record JAPOVT010000055.1, on the reverse strand, counting down.
CGGTGGCGGAATCGCAGTCGGATGAGGGGGCTCCGGCGGCTTCGGAGGCTGCTCCCGCTGAGGAAGCTCCGGCGGTGGCGGAATCGCAGTCGGATGAGGGGGCTCCGGCGGCTTCGGAGGCTGCTCCCGCTGAGGATGTCCCGGCGGTCGAGACTGCTGAGCTAGCTGTTGATGCCGAATCGACCGAACCCCAGGAGCAAGTGTGAGTTCGTTTACCGCCCAAGACGTCAAGTCCCTTCGCGATGCCACTGGCGCCGGAATGATGGACTGCAAGCGCGCCCTCACTGAGAATGAGGGCGACATGGAGGCCGCCACCCAATGGCTCCGCGAGAAGGGCATGGCCAAGGCTGCGGCCCGAGCAGATAGGGCCAGCGACCAGGGAACAGTGGCCCTTGCCGCCGACGGTGAGGCAGCCGCCATTGTGGAGCTTCAATGCGAGACCGACTTCTCAGCCAAGGCGAACGACTTCACCTCTATGGCCGAAGAGCTGGCCCAGTTGGTGTTAGCCGAGGGGGAAGACTCGGTGGAGTCCCGCAAGGCTGAAATCGAGGATCTCAGTCTGGCCAAGAAGGAGAACGTCCGGTTGGGCAAGGTGGTCAAGGTTCAGGCCGCTGATGGGAACATTCTGGACACCTACCTCCACACCCAGGACGGCCGGGGGACCAGTGCGGTCGTGGTGGAGGCCCGCGGCATCAGCCAGGAGCTGGCCCATGAGATCGCCCTTCATATTGCCTTCGCCAAACCCTCGGTCTTGCACCGAGATGATGTCGACCCCGAAGAGGTTGAGAGGGAGCGCGTTGCGCTGACCGAGATGACCAAGGCAGAGGGCAAGCCTGAACAGGCCTGGGACAAGATCGTCACCGGCCGACTCAGGGCGTGGTACGCAGAGCGGGTGTTGCTGGAACAGGGCATGTTCGGGGAGAAGGAGACTGTGCAGTCCCGGTTGGGGGACGGCGAGATTGTCCGGTTCGAGCTGGCGACTATCGGCAGTTAGCTAAGAGGCATGACCAGCGAGCGCACCAAGAGGTCGGGCCGGTGGGACCGAATCGTCTTGAAGCTCTCCGGCGAGGCCTTTGCCGGAGAGGCTGGATACGGCATTGACGGGGAGATCGCCGCGCAGATCGCCACCGAGATCGTCAAGGTCAGGGCTGAGTTCGATGTGGATGTGGCCGTGGTGGTGGGCGGCGGGAACATCTGGCGGGGGATGACCGGGGCGGGCGCGGGAATGGACCGGGCCCAGGCCGACTACATGGGGATGCTGGCCACCGTCATCAACGCGCTTGCGCTGCAAGACACCCTCGAAAGGCTCAATCAGCCCACTCGGGTGCAGACGGCCATCGGCATGGCCCAGGTGGCCGAGCCATACATCCGCCGCCGGGCAATTCGACACTTGGAAAAGGGCCGTGTGGTCATCTTCGCCGCTGGAACCGGCAATCCGTTCTTCACCACCGATACCGCAGCCGCGCTGCGGGCCGTGGAAATCGAGGCCGGAGTTCTCCTGAAGGGCACCCATAGCGGAACCGACGGGATTTACACCGCCGATCCCCGCACCGATCCCAATGCCGAGAAGCTCGATGAAGTGCAGTACTTGGACGTGCTGTCCCAGGGCCTGAGGGCCATGGACAGCACCGCGGTCTCTTTGTGCATGGATAACAAGTTGCCCATCGTGGTGTTCGACCTGATGAAGCCGGGAAACGTAAGCGCCATACTCGACGGGCAGTTGATCGGTACTCTGGTGTCATGAGGGATGCCCCTAGGCATCGAAATTATGACAACCGGCGATGAGCTGACCGATTTGGTGTTGGACGAAGCCGGTGGGCGCATGGACTCCGCCGTCCATCACACACGCCAGCAATTTGCCTCCGTCAGAACCGGGCGGGCCTCTCCGGCGCTGTTCGAACGGTTTCTCGTGGAGTACTACGGCACCGAGGTGCCCTTGCAACAGCTGGCCAGCTTCAGCGTTCCCGAAGCGCAGCTGCTCGTCATCTCCCCATTCGACAAGAGCTCCATAGCGGCCATCGAGAGGGCCATCATCCAAGCCGACCTCGGGCTCAATCCCAGCAACGACGGCAATGTTGTGAGGCTCACGTTCCCACCTCTGACCGAAGAGCGCCGCCGCGAGCTAGTCAGATTGGTTAAGCAGATGGCTGAAGAGGGGCGAGTGGCGATTCGAAACACCCGCCGCAGCAGCCGCCACGACATCGACCAGCTCAGCAAAGACGGGGATGTCTCCGAGGACATCGCCGCCCGGACCGAGAAGGAGCTCGACCGGCTAACCCACGACCATGAGCAGCTGATAAATGATGCCTTGAGTGTCAAAGAACAAGAGCTGCTCGAGATCTAGCCTGGAGGGGCAGTGGACGACGACAATCCTTTCCAACGACCAAATGACCAGTCCGAAGAGGTGCCTGAAGACGATCAGGCCACCTTCTTGGACGATCTGACTTCCCTGTTCGACGAAGAAGAGGATGAGTCCGAACTTGCTGTTTGGGATGAACCTGCCGACACCGGCTCCGACGCCGACGAGGGCTGGGACAGCCTGACCGAGGCCGCGCCCCGGTGGCGCGAAGACTCGGACGAGCATACTTTTGCCGACCTAGCTGATCCCGTTGGAGGCAGCCCAATTGATGTCGGCGGAGCAACCGAAGGGGCAAGCGTCTTCGAAGACCCTGAGCCCACCGAGGCGGTGGAGTTTCCCTCGGTGGACCGGGTGGATGAGGTGCTGTCTTTGGACGTAGCCGATTCTCCGTCCGTTGCAGAAATGCCGTCGCCCCTATCGGCACCGCATTCGACGGGTATCCACCCGAGGGCTGCTGGCGCCAACGGCAACCTGATGAGGGCCGTAGTGGTCGGATTGCTGCTGGGCGGCATCGTGCTAGGCGCGATCGCCCTGGGAGAGCGGGTCGCCCTTGCGGTGCTGGTCATAGCACTGCTCATCGCCGCGGCGGAGTGGTTCACCACGCTTCGCCATGCTGGCTATCAGCCCCCAACGCTGGTGGGATTCGCCGCGGTGGTTGCCCTGCCTATAGCTGCCTTTTGGCGGGGTGCCGACGGCATGGTGATGGTATTGGTATTCGCTCTGTTCGGAGCCGGGCTCTGGTATTTGGGCGGTATTGGCCGTGACCGTCCGCTGGCCAATCTCGGGGTCACCCTGCTGGGCATCACCTACATCGGAGTCACCGGGGCGTTCGGCGGGCTCCTGTTGGACAGACCGGATGGAGCGGAACTGTTACTGAGCGCGGTGATTTTGACCGTGGCCCACGATGTGGGGGCGTTCGCCGTCGGGCGGGCCGCAGGCCGCACGCCGTTGTCAAAGTCCAGTCCGAACAAGACAGTGGAGGGCTTGATCGGCGGCACGATTCTCACCATTGCGGTCGCATTGGTGTTCATCTCCATTCTGGAGGTCGGCCCCTTCGGGGAAGAGCCCGGGTCGCGCTCCGATGGCGTCATCCTGGGCATCGTGGTTGCCGCGGTTGCCCCGCTCTCCGATCTTCTGGAGTCGGCCCTCAAGCGAGACCTCGGGATCAAGGACATGGGATCTTTGCTGCCCGGCCATGGAGGCATGTTGGACCGGATCGACGCCCTGCTCTTCGTCCTGCCGGCCACCTACTTCACCGCTCTCATGCTTGGGGTGATCTGAGCCTCCGGTCGATACCGACGTGATTCGCTTATGACCTCCCTGTCATTGCTTGGTTCCACTGGCTCAATCGGCGTTCAGACGCTGGACGTGGTTCGGGCCGAACCTGAGGCCTGGGACGTGGTGGCTCTGGGAGCGGGACGCTCCGTCGAGCAATTGGTGGCCCAAGCCCGGGAATTTCGCCCCCGCCTTGTGGTGGTCGGCGATGACGGTCTGGCCCCCGAAGTACAGGAGGCGCTGCCGGGGGTGACCGTGGCCAGCGGCTCAACCGCACTGGCCGAGGCAGCTGCCATGGGGGATGTGGTTGTCAACGGGGTTGTCGGATTCGCCGGTCTGCCAGTGACGCTGGCCGCCCTGGAGAATGGCCGACGCCTGGCACTGGCTAACAAGGAGTCGCTGATCGCCGCCGGCCCGGTCGTCCAGCGGGCCCGACAGACCCCGGGCGCCGAGCTACTGCCGGTGGACAGTGAGCATTGCGCGGTCCACCAGTGCCTGCGGGCCAACGATGTGTTCACCACCGAAGCGGGAATGGAGCGCGTTCACCGCATAGTGCTCACCGCCAGCGGCGGGCCGTTCCGTGGCCGAACACGGAGCGAGTTGGTCAATGTGACCGTGGAGCATGCATTGGCCCACCCCACTTGGAGCATGGGCCCCAAGATCACGGTGGACTCGTCCACGCTGATGAACAAAGGCTTGGAAGTGATCGAGGCCAACGAGCTGTTCGGAATGGGGTATGACCGCATAGAGGTGGTGATCCACCCCCAGTCGGTGGTCCATTCCATGGTGGAGTACACCGATGGCGCCACCATTGCCCAGCTCTCCCTGCCCGACATGCGGCTGTGCATCGGCTACGCCATGGCCTATCCCGACCGCATTGCCACCCCATTTGGCCGCATCGACTGGGCCGAGCTGCGCCGCTTGGACTTCGAGCCCCCCGACACCGAGGCGTTTCCCTGTCTGGAGCTGGCCTACGCCGCCGGGCGCATGGGCGAGACCGCACCCGCTTTGCTGAATGCGGCCAACGAGGTGGCCGTGCAGGCTTTTCTCGATGAGCGGATACGATGGACGGCAATTCCCGAGATTCTGGAGACGGTCTTAGGCGACCACGACGGCACCGAGGCCGACTCCCTGGAGGCGGTCATGGAGATCGACGGCAAAGCCCGAGCCGCGGCTGAGCAAGTTGTCGCTAGCCAACCCGACCGCACCTAAGCGATGACCTTCCATCAAGTCGGCTCCACGGGGAGCAGTCAGCCTCCGGCGACCCCGCTCGGCAATTTGCGGGCATCGCGCGAGGGTTGGGGAGGTTTGGCGCTGGTGGCCGGCTTGCTCGCCCTGGTGCAGGTGGTCTGGGGACTTCCGATGCTCATCGTCGTGCTGGCCGTTATCGGCATGATCTTCCTGCACGAGATGGGCCACTTTGTCGCTGCCCGGGCGGCGGGCATGAGGGTCACCGAGTTCTTCTTGGGATTCGGGCCTCGCCTGTGGTCAGTCCGCCGGGGCGAGACCGTCTACGGCATTAAGGCGATACCGGCCGGTGCCTATGTGCGGATCATCGGGATGAACAATCTGGAGGAAGTTCCCCCGGCTGACGAACACCGCACGTATCGCAGCAAGCCCTACTGGCGGCGGATGTCGGTGGCCGTGGCCGGTTCGACCGTGCATTTTCTGCTGGCGCTGGTTCTGATCTTCTCCTTCCTGGTTATTGGGGGCAAGCACGAAGACGTGCCCTCACCCGATTGGACGGTGAACTTCGTGGCTCCCGGCTCACCGGCTGGGAGGGCGGGGCTGCTGCCGGGCGATCGCATTGTCTCGGTCGACGACAGTCCGGTAGCCACCATGAGCGAGATGGTGGCGGTATTGCCCGAACCGGGTACTCCGGTGAGCTTGGGGGTAGTCAGGGGAGACGAAGAGCTAGTCCGCACGCTGACGCTGGGCACTCATCCTGATGACTCCAACAGGGGGTTTATCGGCATCTCATCTGCTTCAGCCTGGTCGCGTCATCAGGTGGAGGTCGGATACCTTGAGGCCGTACCTGACACGCTGGATGAATTCGGTTTCCTGGTCAAGGAATCAGTTTTCGGCATCGGCAGATTCTTCTCCCCCAGCGGGCTCAATGACTTCTTCCGCGATGTGGCCGACGAACCATCCCAGCAGAGCACAGTTCCGTCCGGAAGGGGATTCACCACGGCGGCCCCCGTCGACGACGGCGACCGAGTGGTATCGATCTTCGGCGCGCTCAAGATAGGCGCTGACCTCACCGAGAACGGCTACGGGAATCTGCTGCTGTTCTTGGCTCTGTTGAATGTGTTCATCGGGGTCTTCAACATGATCCCGCTTCTTCCCTTTGATGGCGGCCATGTGGTGATCGCCACCTACGAGCGACTGCGGTCCTGGCGAGGCCGTCGATACAGCGCCGACGTCTCCAAAATGGTGCCGGTGGCCTATGCCGTGATCTTGATACTGGCCTTTGTCTTCATCGGGTCGGTCTATCTCGACTTCACCGATCCGGTGGAGATTCCGAGTTGATGAACGTGATGGCCGCTAACAATTGCGAACGCCACGCGCCGGGCGTGCCAAGCTGAGGGCATGGAAGTAGAGGCAGCTTTCGAGCGGCGTCCCACCCGCCGAATCCATGTGGGGGATGTGGCCGTCGGCGGTGGCGCGCCCATCACTGTCCAGTCCATGACCACTACTCGCACTGCTGATGTGGAGGGCACCCTTCAGCAGATATACGCCCTGGCTGCGGCGGGGGCCGATATTGTCCGCTGCACCTGCAATGAGATCGAGGCTGCCGAGGGTTTGGCCCAGATCGTGCCCCGCTCTCCGGTGCCGATCGTGGCCGACATTCACCACCAGTACCGCATGGCGCTGGCCGCGCTGGACGCCGGCGTCCAGTGCCTGAGGCTGAATCCCGGAAATATCCGCAAGCCCGAGCACATCCGGGCGGTGGCCTCGGAATGCCGAGATCGAGGGGTTCCCATTCGCATCGGGGTGAATGGGGGATCACTGCACCCTGACCTGTACCGAAAGCACGGCGACCGAGTTACCTCGGAAGCCATGGTGGAGTCGGCCCAGATGGAGCTCGACTACTTCCGGGAAATGGACTTCAACGATGTCAAGATCTCGGTCAAGGCGTCCAGCGTGCCTCTCATGATCGAGGCCTACCGCCAGTTATCCGAGGTCACCGACCATCCCCTGCACCTCGGGGTGACCGAAGCGGGGCCGCCCCCCGTGGGGTTGATCAAATCCACTGCGGGCATCGGCACGCTGTTGGCCGATGGCATAGGCGACACCATCCGGTACAGCCTCACCGCCGACCCGGTGCAAGAGGCCAAGGCCGGCCGCCAGCTCCTTGAGTCCATGGGGCTGCGGGAGCGCAAGAACGTGGACTTGATCGCCTGCCCGAGCTGCGGTCGGGCCGAGATCGACGTGTACGCCGTAGCCGATCAGGCCATGGAAGCGTTCGGCGACCGGGAGATCCCCCTGCAAGTGGCGGTCATGGGCTGTGTGGTCAACGGACCCGGCGAGGCGCGCGACGCTGACATCGGCATCGCGGCTGGCAACAAGCGGGGCCACCTGTTCGTCAAGGGCCGCAACGTGGCCGTGGTGGCTGAGGAGGAAATGGTGTCCTCCCTGGTTGAGTGGGCGGAGTTCATTCACGAGCATGGTGCTGAGGCCGCGCTGGAAAGGGCCGACACAGTGGCCGCGGCGCGAGAAGCCGAGCGGGACAGGAGCCGCTTGCTGGTCGATCAGGGTGATGATGCCAACCAGGCGAGTCAGAAGATCGAAATGATCCGCAGGAGAGCGTGAGAATGGCTGACAAAGGGGTGCTTACCTCGCAGACCGAGGACTTTCCCCGCTGGTATCAGGACATCCTCAACAAAGCGGAGTTGGCTGACAACGGGCCGGTGCGGGGCACCATGGTGATCCGGCCCTATGGGTATGCCCTTTGGGAGCGGATGCAGGCGGAGGTGGACCAGCGGATCAAGGCTGCGGGGGCCGACAACGCCTACTTTCCGCTGTTCATCCCCGAGAGCTACCTGAACCGGGAGTCAGACCACGTCGAGGGTTTCAGCCCCGAACTGGCTGTGGTCACCCAGGGCGGAGGCCGCGAGCTGACTGAGCCGGTGGTGGTGCGCCCCACCAGCGAGACCATCATCAATGCCTATTTCTCCAAGTGGGTGCAGAGCCATCGCGACCTGCCGCTGCTGATCAACCAGTGGGCCAACGTGGTCCGCTGGGAGATGCGCCCCCGGATCTTCCTGCGGACCACCGAGTTCTTGTGGCAGGAGGGCCACACCGCCCATGCCACTCGCCAGGAGGCCCGTGACTATGCCGCCCGAATCCTCCACGAGGTGTATCGGGACTTCATGGAGTCGGTGCTGGCCATCCCGGTGCTCATCGGATACAAGACCGAGGCTGAGCGGTTTCCCGGGGCCATCAACTCGATGTGCCTCGAAGGGATGATGCGAGACGGCAAGGCGCTCCAGATGGGGACTTCCCACGAGCTGGGTCAGAGCTTCGCCACCATGTTCGACATCACGTACCTAGATGGCGAGGGAAACCAGTCACATGTGTGGCAGACCTCGTGGGGAGTGTCGTCTCGAATGGTGGGTGGGTTGATCATGGCCCACGGCGACGACCGCGGCTTGGTCGTCCCGCCCCGTTTGGCACCCATTCAAGTCGCGGTCATTGCGGTGCGGGATGCCGAGGGGGTGGTGGATGCCTGCCGCCGGCTGGCCGATGAACTCGGCGCGGCCGGAATGCGGGCGAGGGTGGACGATCGCACGGGAACGGGATTTGGCCGCAGGGCCACCGACTGGGAGCTGAAGGGCGTGCCCGTCAGGGTGGAGATCGGCCCCCGCGATTTGGAGCAGGGACAGGCCATCCTGGTGTCTCGGATTGGCGGCGAGAAGGTGGCGGTCAGCCTCTCTGAGGCGCCGAAGAGGGTGGAATCGCTCCTGGAGGCCATCCAGCAAAGCGTCTACGACGATGCCATGGCGTGGAGGGACTCCCGAATTTCCGAGGCGACAACAACAGATGAGGTCCGGGAGGCGGCCGTTATCGGGTTCGCCCGCATTCCCTGGGCCAAACTCGGGCCTGAAGGCGAAGCTGCCCTGGCCGAGGAAGCGATAACCGTGCGGTGCTTGCAACGCCCCGACGGGACTCTGCCCCAGGCGGGCGACGAGCCCGATCTGGTGGCTGTCTGCGGCCGCAGCTACTGAAATATGCCCCGCCTGTGCAGCGACATGCCTGCGTTCAGCGGGTAAGATTGACGGCGTATCGTCGATCTCTTTAGTCGGGTGAGGCGTGGGCTGGGGCCCACGCCTTCTGACTTTGGGGAGGGGCAGAAGACCACCAGCCAGGAAAGGGGCGAGATGTCGGTAGCAGACAACGTGTACGACCTGCTCGCGCCTCTTTTCCAGGGTAGGGGCCTGGAGGTGTACGACATCACTTACGGAGGCGGGGTTTTACGCATCATCGTGGACAAACCCGGCGGCATCAGCCTGGATGAAGTGGCCGACGCCTCCAAGGTGGCCTCTCGACTGCTGGATGACAACGACCTCGTTCCCGGCCGCTACACCCTGGAGATAACCAGCCCTGGCTTGGAGCGGCCGCTGCGGCGGCCAGAGCACTATGCCCGGGCAATTGGCGAGGCCATTAGCGTCAAACTCGGCCCCCAAATCGAGGGGCAACGCCGGATCCAGGGTGTGCTGATGGGATGCGATGATGATGGGATTACCATAGAAGAGGACGGAGTTCCTCGTAGGTTTTCGTTCAGCGACATCACCAAGGCCAGGACCGTTTTTGAATGGGGTCCGGAGCCGAAGAAAAAGATCAAGGAGAAGAGCAGCCGATGAATCCTGACATGCTGGAAGCCCTGCAAGCGCTGGCCGCAGACAAGGGAATCTCGGTGGAAGCCCTGCTGGCTGCGCTGGCCGATGCCCTTGAATCGGCCTATAAGCGCATGCCCGACAGCGAGGAATACGCCTGGGTCACGATCAATCCTGAGACGGCCGACATCCAGGTCTTCGCGCAAAAGCTGGATGACGACGGTGAGCCCATCGGAGAACCGTTCGATGTTACTCCCGACGGCTTCGGACGCATCGCGGCCCAGACGGCCAAGCAGGTCATGATGCAGCGGATTCGAGAGGTGGAGCGCGAGCTCAAGTACGAGGAATATGCCGGCCGCGAGGGTGACATCGTGACCGGGATCATTCAGCAGAACGATGCCCGCTACACCCTCCTGGATTTGGGACGCGTGGAGGCGCTCTTGCCCCAGGCCGAGCAGGTGCCCTTTGAGCGCCCTGACGCCAACAGCCGGCTCAAGGCCTACATCGTGGAGGTCCGCAAGACGGCCAAGGGCCCGCAAATCGTGGTTAGCCGAACCCATCCTGGACTGATCAGACGGCTGTTCGAACTGGAAGTTCCGGAAATCGCCGATGGCGTGGTGGAGATCAAGGCATGTGCCCGAGAACCCGGTCACCGGACGAAGATCGCAGTGTCGTCCAATGACACCAACGTGGATCCCGTTGGAGCGTGCGTGGGGGCTCGAGGTGCCCGGGTGCGGATGGTGGTCAACGAGTTGCGGGGGGAGAAGATCGACATCGTTCCCTTCGCGGATGATCCGGCCGACTTCGTGGCCAAAGCGCTGTCTCCGGCCAAGATCAAAGAGGTGTCCATTGACGAGGAGTCCGGGGTTGCCGAGGTCGTCGTGCCCGACTACCAGCTTTCGCTGGCCATCGGCAAAGAAGGCCAGAATGCGCGCCTGTCTGCCCGATTGACCGGATGGCGAATCGATATCAAGAGCGAAACCCAGTTGGCCCAGGAAGCCGCCTATGAGGCGATGGACTGGGCCGAGGGAGAATGGGTTGTCGACGAGACAACCGGCGAGCAGGTTTGGCGGCCGGCTGAAGGGGGCCCCGCGCTTTCGGCCGAGGAATGGGCAGCTGAGGGCAGTGAAGGGGGCCCGGTTGAGGAGTTGGGGGAACCAGTGGAAGGCGGTCCTCCAACGGGGTAAAGACCAGCGCCTCAGATTGACTTCGAAATCTGACGGCTGGGCGTGAGAAAATAAAATCCCGACCCAAATGGGTCGGCCGCGCATTGCGGACGGACCAAGAAAGAACCATTTGCCAGCAAAAATTCGGGTGTACGAGCTTGCCCGCGAGCTCGGCCTCACGAACAAGGAAACGCTTGATCTCTGCATGAAACTGGGGATCGGCGTCAACAGCCACTCCTCGAGCATCGTGGATGCTCAAGCTGACCGCGTCCGGCGGCGAGCGGATCGTGATGGCCTGATTCGGCCCCCCGAGCCCGAACCGGAGCCGGAGCCCGAACCAGAACCCGAGCCCGAACCGGAGCCGGAGCCCGAACCGGAGCCGGAGCCCGAACCAGAACCCGAGTTCAAATCGGAGCCTGAGCTTGAGCCCGAGCCCGAGTCCGTGGAACCCCCGAAGCCGACGCGGGTGGTCACCTCCAGCGGCGGGATGTCACCTCGCCCCCGTCCAGCAGCGCCCCCAGCTGAGCCTCCCTCCGTTGCCCCGACCCCGTCACCCCGAACTGCCCCCAAACCGGCAGCCGAACCACCTGCTGCTCAGCCAGCAGCCTCTGCTCGAACCATTCCACCAGTCTCACGCTCGGGCAAGCCGATTCCCCCACCCCCCGGCCGACCGCCTACGTCTTCTTCGGGCAAGCCGATTCCCCCACCCCCTGGTCGGGGCGGTCGGGGTCCGTCGCCGAGTCCGCGCCGGGGCCCACGCGGTCCAGTCCGCCCAGCGGCCGGAACCCAAGGACCCGGGGTCGTAACGCCTGGTCGGTCTCCGGCACCGTTGCCGGCACGCGGCCCGTCTGGAGCCCTAGGAGGTCCGCCCAGCGGCCCCGGAGGCCCAGCAGGTCGGGGTCGAGGGGGTCCCCAGCGCCCTCAGCAGAGGCGGCGCAAGAGCCGGCGGCGTCGGCGGGTGGCCGAAGACCTCCAGCCCATGAACATCCCCGACTACACCCCGACGGATGCGGCTGCACCCACGGGTGAGGTGGTGATCGAGCGGGCGTCGACTCCGCTGGAGGTGGGTCCGAAGCTGAATCAGACGGCTGCTGATGTAGTCCGGTTTCTCATGCAGCAGGGAGAGATGGTCACCGCTACCCAGTCTCTGACCGACGACATGATCGAGCTCTTTGCCGCCGAGGTAGGCGCCGAGATCCGACTGGTGGATCCCGGGGAGGAGCAGGAAAACGAACTGCTCAAACTGCTAGAAGCCGACTTCGACCAAGGTGAGCTCACAGAGGACTTCCCCATCCGACCTCCGGTGATCACCGTCATGGGCCACGTGGATCACGGCAAGACCAAGTTGCTCGACCAAATCCGCAACGCCAACGTGGCCGAGGGCGAGGCCGGGGGCATCACCCAGCACATCGGCGCCTATCAGGTGGACAAGGAAGGGCGAACCCTGACGTTCATCGACACCCCCGGCCACGCCGCCTTCACAGCCATGCGGGCCCGGGGCGCCGACGCCACCGACATCGTGGTGCTGGTAGTGGCAGCCGACGACGGCGTTATGCCCCAGACACTGGAGGCCATCAACCATGCCCAGGCGGCGGATGTTCCCATCGTCGTGGCCGTCAACAAGATCGATCGCAACAACGCCGATCCCAATCGGACCATGCAGCAGCTCTCCGAGCACGAGCTGGTGCCCGAGCAGTGGGGTGGCGAAACAATCATGGTGGAGATCTCTGCTCTTCAGAATCTCGGTATCGACGACTTGCTCGAACAGCTGGCCGTGGTGGCCGAAGTGGAGGATCTGCGGGCCGATCCGGAGGGTCGGGCCCGAGGAGTGGTATTGGAATCCAACTTGGATATCGGACGAGGCCCCGTAGCCACATTGTTGGTCCAGCACGGAACCCTAAGGCGAGGGGATCCAGTGGTTGCCGGGGCATCTTGGGGACGGGTCCGGGCATTGCTCGACGACCGCGGCAACCAGATTAAGGAGGCTTTGCCATCGAAGCCGGTGCAGGTGCTTGGCCTCTCCGACGTGGCCAACGCCGGGGACGCCTTTGTGGTCGCTCCCAACGAGAAGGTGGCGGCCAAGGTCGCCCAAACACGAGAGCACTCCCAGCGGATCGCCAGCCTGGGCCGGGACGCTGCCGCCACCGCGGGCGGCGCCCGCCTAGAGGACATTTTCAACCAGATCCAGGCCGGCGAGACCGCCACGCTGAACCTCATCGTCAAAGCAGATGTGAACGGGTCGCTCGAGGCAGTTGTGGACAGCCTCCAGCGACTGGGGCGCGACGAGGTGAAGCTGGCCTTTGTCCACCGGGGTGTGGGCGGGGTGACTGCCAATGACATCCAATTGGCCGCCGCGTCCAACGCCACCATCATCGGCTTCAACGTCAGGCCCGATCGCAAGGCCAGAGAGCTGGCTGAGCTGGAGAAAGTGGAAATCCGCACCTACGAGATCATCTACAAGCTGATCGAGGACGTGGAAAACGCCATGGTGGGGATGCTCGCCCCGGAGTTCGAGGAAGTCGTCACCGGCGACGCCGAGGTACGGGAGATCTTCCGGATTCCCCGGGTCGGCGCGGTGGCTGGCTGCTATGTGCTCAACGGCGCCATCTCCCGAGGCTCCAAAGTCCGGTTCTTGCGGGATGGCGCGGTCATCTGGCGGGGCACAGTCTCCTCACTCAAGCGATTCAAAGAGGATGTGCGCGAAGTGCAGTCCGGTTTCGAGTGCGGCATCGGCTTGTCCGACTTCCAAGACCTCAAGCAAGGCGACATCATCGAGACGTTTGAGGAGCGGGAAGTCGCCCGAGTCTGAAAACACGAGGGGTGAGGTGAACCGATGCACGTTCTCGCCGTGGTCTATGACTTGCACATCCCGGGCTGCCAATCGCTGAAGGAGCGTCGCTCGGCATTGCGTCCGGTTCTGTCGGGCGTGGCCCGCAAATTCGGCATCTCGGTGGCGGAGACCGGGCACACCGATCTCTGGCAGCGAGCCGAGGTGGGAGTGGCTTTGGTGTCGGGACAGCCCAGCCAGTGCCGGACAATGGCCGATGAGGTGGATCGGTACATGTGGTCGATTCCCGACATCGAAGTGGTGGACTCCACGGCCCATTGGCTCAACACCGACGAATAGGCATGGCCCGCAGCCGGTCGTCGCGACCCTTCCGCTATTCACGGTCAGCCCGCCTCGGGGAGTTGCTGCGCGAGATTGTGGCCTCTGAGCTGGCCCAACTGGACGATGAGCGATTAGCGCTGACCAGCGTTACCGGAGTGGAAACCAGCGTCGAGTTGAGCCGGGCCACGGTGTACATCAGCGCCTTGGACGATGACGCGGCCACCGAGGCCCTGGAGGCGTTGGAGGAGCATCGCTACCAGCTCAAACAGGCGGTTGCCCGCTCCGCCGCCGTCCGGAGGGTGCCCGACCTGTCGTTCGCCCTCGACCCGTCAATATCAGCCGGTGAGAGGGTCGACCAGATTCTGCGGAATCTGGCCGACGAGGCCGAAGAGTGACAACCGTCGATGGGCTGGCTGTCATCGACAAAGAGGCGGGTTGGACCTCCCACGACGTGGTGGCCAAGGCCCGGGGGATCCTCGGCACTCGCAAAGTAGGGCATTCCGGGACGCTGGACCCCGACGCCACCGGGGTACTGCTTTTGGGAGTGGGTCGGGCCACCCGGCTGCTGCGATTCCTCACACCGCTTCCCAAGCAGTACGTGGGCGAGCTGGTATTGGGCGCTGAGACCACCACGCTGGACGCGTCTGGCGAGGTCACCGCACTCCACGATATGGCCGAAGTCACCCCGAAGCAGGTGGCTGAGGCCGCTTCCCGATTCGTCGGCGACATCATGCAGGTGCCGCCCATGGTCTCGGCCATCAAGATCGGGGGCCGCCGGCTGCACGAGTTGGCCCGAGAGGGCATCGAGGTCGAGCGGGAGGCCCGGCCAGTGACCGTCCATGAGCTGGCCGTTGCCCCACTGGACGCTCCCGCGGGGGTGTACCGGATGGAGGTGAGCTGCTCGTCGGGAACTTATGTCCGATCGCTGGCTGCCGATATCGCCTCTGCGCTGGGCGGCGGCGGGCACCTGCGGGCATTGCGCCGGGTGGCGGTTGGCTCCTTCGCCGTTGATGAAGCTCAACCGGTTGGCGCTCCAGAGCTGCTGTCAATGGTGGAGGCTTTGCGCGACTACCCCTTGGTCACGGTCGACGTCAACCTGGGCCGAAGGGTGGCCCACGGACAGGTGCTGAGATCCGAGGAGATCGCGGCGGAGGGCGATGGCCCCTGGGCCGTGCTCGGGGCGCAGGGACAACTCTTGGCCGTCTACGAAGCGCACAGTCCGGGCATGGTCAAACCAGCGGTGGTCATCCCCGCTTGATTCACATTGAGCGGCCCGCAGTCGAGCGGGATTGTCCAGTTTGACGCTGCGGCCACTACCGTGCAGCACGGTGCAGGTCATCGAAGACTTTGGTCGCCTAGAACGCATTGAGGAGACCGCCGCCAGCATCGGGGTGTACGACGGCGTCCACGTCGGGCACCAGGCCGTTATCAATCAGCTCCTCTCCGAGGCGGATCGGCTGGGAGCGGCCCCCGCGGTAGTCACATTCGACCGCCACCCAGCGCTGGTCTTGCGGCCCGAGAACGCCCCCAAACTGCTGAATTCCCTAGACCAGAAGCTGGAACTTCTCGAGGCGGCCGGCATTGAGTACGTGTACCTGATCGAGTTCTCCCCAGATAGAGCCCACACCATGCCGGAGGAATTTGTGCGCCAGGTCTTCGTGAACAGGCTTCGTGTGCGAAGCGTGGTGGTGGGGGAGGACTTTCACTTCGGGCGGTCGCGTATGGGAAACATCGATACGCTGCGGAAATTCGGCATGGAGATGGGCTTCGAAGTGCACGCGGTGAAACTGCTGCATCATGACAAGAAGTGGCCCGAGCCAGTGTCATCCACTGCCGTGCGCCGTGCGCTGGCCGGGGGGGATGTTCGCACCGCGGCGGCCATGCTGGGGAGGTACCACGAGATCAGGGGCAAGGTGGTGCTGGGTGATCGGCGGGGCATGGCCATTGGGTTTCCCACCGCCAACATCCCGGTTTCCATGGTCATGGCCTGGCCGGCCGACGCGGTGTATGCCGGCTGGTACACCCGTCCCGACGGATCCCGATACATGGCGGCCATCAATATCGGCCGTCGGCCCACCTTCTACGAGCACGCCCAGCAGTCGCTGTTGGAGGCGCACCTCCTGGACTTTGAGGGCGACCTGTATGGCGAGGAGGCCAGAGTCGAGTTTGTGGAGCTGCTGCGAAGCGAGCATCGCTTCGACGGCATCGAATCCCTGGTGAAACAGCTCCGCATCGACGTTGCCTTGTCTCGGGAAATCCTGATGGCGGAACCTTCCCGCTAGTCAGAAATGGAGCTAGCCCTATTCTCTGAGATCCCGGTACCTCGACCGTGGCACGCCGATAGCGAGATGCTGCGCTACCGGGAGCTGATCCAGCAGGCCGTGCTAGCCGACCAGCTCGGATACCACAGCTTTTGGACAGTGGAGCACCACTTCCTCGAGGAGATGTCGCACAGCTCCAACCCCGAGGTGCTCTACGGAGCAGTGGCTGCACTCACCGAGCAGATTCGATTGGGCTATGGGGTGCGCCTGACCCCGAAGCCCTATAACCACCCGGTCCGCAGTGCCGAGTCGGCGGCCACGCTCGACGTGATCAGTGGGGGACGAGTGGAATTCGGCACCGGCCGCTCCACCACCCGAGCCGAACTGGAGGGTTTCGGAATCGATCCCCGGGAGACCAGGGCCATGTGGGCCGAGGCGGTAGGGCACATCGCGGGCTGTTGGCTGAATGACGAATACGAGTTCGAGGGCCAATACTGGTCGATGCCTCGTCGCCGGGTTCTGCCCAAGCCGGTGCAGAAGCCCCATCCCCCGATTTGGGCTGCCACTGGCAGTCGGGAGACCCATCAGCTGGTGGGGGAGATGGGAATGGGCCTGCTGTCGTTCAGTGCCGGCGTGTCGCTGGAGGAACTGGAGCTTCGGATCAACCTTTACCGCGAGGGATTGGAGGCATGTCAGGACCCGGTGGGCGGTTACGTGAACGACCGGGTGGCCACCTTCGCCATGTTCCACTGCGCGCCCACCACAGCCGAGGCCTATGACAACGCTCGGGAGTCGTTTTGGTGGTACCCCACGGTGGCGTTCAAGTTGGTGGGCAGCGTGGCCGAGATGCTCCAAGAAGAGGGGGCCGACCTCGGCGACTGGAACTACCTCCGGTATCTGCCCGGCATGACCGCAGACGCCGATTGGGATACCACATTCAATATCGAGGACCTGGTTGAGCAGGGTGTCTCCATCGCCGGAGACCCCGACCAGTGCATTGAGCTATGTCAGGGCTTCGCCGACCTAGGCGTCGACCTGCTGCTGTGCATGATGAACCCCTACAACATCCCCCACGACAAAGTCATGGAAAGCCTGCGCCTCACCGCCACCCACGTCCTGCCCGCTCTCAAGGAGGGTGCGGACGGCCGTCGAGCAGGGCGTTGACCTCGGCCCGGGTGGGCATGGAGGGTTGGGCGCCGGGGGTTTGCACCGCGAGAGCGCCGGCGGCGTTGGCGAATCGGACGGCCTCGATCAGCGGGAGACTTTCGGCTAGGGCAACGCCCAAGGCACCGCAGAAGGCATCGCCCGCCCCGGTGGGATCCACGACTTCTGCGGGGTAAGAGGGGACCAAGACATCGTCAATCTGGGCTCCTCGGCCGCCCAAAGTGACGACTGTGTCGCATTGGCCGGTTTCCGGGCCGATCGCACCGATCTGGGCTTGCTCGGCCCGGTTCACCACCAGGACATCGGTAAGGGGCACGACGGCCTCTACGAGGAATGGATCGACCGGAGCGGGATTGAAAACCACGGTGGTCCCCCCCGAACGGGCCGCCTGGGCCGCCCTCCTAGCGCCGGCCGCCCCCACCTCTCCTTGCAACAGCAGCACATCGGCCGCGGCTATGACTTCAGCGGCGCCGTCAGCGTCGGCGACCCCGGTGCTGGCGTTGGCGCCGGCGACGATCACGATAGATACGTCGGCCGGGGAGATGAGCGGCACCGCGGTGCCGGTGGGCTCCTCGGCGATACGAACCAGGCTGGTGTTTACGCCACTGTCGTTGAGCACTTCCAGCAGCCAACGGCCCCGGTCGTCATCGCCCACGCAGCCCACCATGTGCGTGTCGGCCCCCAGCCGGGCTGCGGCCGTCGCCTGGTTGGCGCCCTTTCCCCCGGAAAATGCCTCCATCCGTTGGGCCCGCAGGGTTTCATCCGGGCCAGGAAGCCGTTCCAGCCAGATAGACAGGTCGTAGTTGAGGCTCCCGAAGGACACAACCCTCACGCCACCAGTATTCCGCAAAAGCTCTCAGGTAGGTGTTCGGGCCTTCAGGGTGGTAGCTTGAATGGGTCCCCCGGGCTCAAGTACGGCAAGGTGCCATGCAATCGCCCGTTTTCTGACCGACGGACACACTGAGTAGGGATGGCCGAGAAGCTACTGTCAAAGACCGCGACGATCGAACAGCACCGCCTGCACGACACCGACACAGGCTCGCCTGAGGTCCAGATCGCTCTGCTTACTGAGCGCATCAATCACCTCACCGAGCATCTGAAGGTGCATGAGAAGGACCACCACAGCAGGCGGGGCCTGCTGATGATGGTGGGTCGTCGGCGACGGCTGCTCGACTACGTCAAGGACAACGACGTGGAGCGGTACCGCGGCATAATTGCCGAACTCGGCCTTCGACGCTAAGTGGGTTGCGCTGCTGAGAAGCGGGTGTCGCCCAGGCGACCAATGGAAAACACATAAGCGGGCCTAGAGAATGGCCAGCTGCCAGTTGAAGGGGCCGAGCAGCCCTGGGCCTCTCCAACTGGGAACTGGCTCCGTCCGGCCCGCTCGGACCTTGCGTGGTCCGGAGAGGAGAAAAAATGGCGGAAGCCATCACCGTATCGGCCGTTGTCGGCGGTGCGGAAAACAAGACCCTGTCCTTTGAGGCTGGCCGTCTGGCCGGCCAAGCCGACGGAGCGGTAGTCGCCCGAATGGGCGACACCACCATCCTGGTGACCGCAACTGCGGCTCGTCGTGTCCGGGAAGGCGCCGACTTCTTCCCCCTGACCGTCGACATCGAGGAGAGGATGTACGCCGCGGGCAAGATCCCCGGCTCGTTCTTCCGGCGCGAGGGCCGGGCCCCGGAGTCGGCGATCTTGACGTGCCGGCTGATCGACCGGCCGCTGCGACCCTCTTTCCCCGACGGGTTTCGCAACGAGATCCACATCGTGGGAACCGTTCTGGGGGCTGATCAGGAGAACCCCTATGACGTGATTGCCATAAACGGGGCATCGGCCGCTCTGAGCCTCTCGGGAATACCGTTCGCAGGGCCGATCGGCGCAGTCCGAGTGGCCCACAGCGCCGATGGGGAGTGGATTCCCCACCCGACCTACGCCGAGGGGACCGACTCCACGTTCGAGATGGTTGTAGCCGGCCGAGTCCTGGACGACGGCGACGTGGCCATCATGATGGTGGAGGCCAACGGAACCGAGGCAAGCTGGTCGCTGTACCAAGACGGTACTCCCAAGGTCGACGAAGCCGCGTTGGCGGAGGGCTTGGAGAAGTCCAAGGAATGGATCAAAGAGGCGGTGGGCCTACAGCGTCGCCTGATCGCCACGGCGGGGGTGAAGCCCCCCATGGAATTCGATCTCCAGGTGGACTACAGCCCCGAGGTAGAGGCGGCGGTGGCCGAAATCGGTTCCGAGAAGCTGGCCGCGGCCATGTCCATCGCCGACAAGGCTGAGCGCCAGGAGGCTGAGACGCAGGCCAAAGAAGAGATCATTGCCGCCCTGGCCGACCGGTTCGAGGAGACCGATGGGGCCGACAAGCAGGTCTCCGCGGCCATCCGCTCGCTTACCAAGAGCATTGTCCGCAACCGCATCGTGAGCGAGGGCGTCCGGATTGACGGCCGGGGTGCGGCAGACCTCCGACCTCTGGGGTCAGATGTCGCGGTGGTCGACACCGCCCATGGGTCCGGGCTGTTCGAGCGGGGCGAGACCCAGGTGCTGAACATCACCACGCTGGGCACCGCCCGCATGGATCAGATGATCGACGGGATCGACCCCATCGACAAGAAGCGGTACATCCACCACTACAACTTCCCGCCCTACTCCACTGGGGAGACCGGCTTCATGCGGGGTCCCAAGCGCCGGGAGATCGGGCACGGGGCCCTGGCCGAGAAGGCGCTGGTCCCCGTCATCCCCGACATGGACGAATTCCCGTACACGCTGCGGCTGGTGTCGGAGGTGCTCTCGTCCAATGGATCGACTTCCATGGGTTCGGTGTGCTCGTCCACGCTGTCGCTGATGGACGCGGGAGTGCCCATCAAGGCCCCGGTGGCTGGCATCGCCATGGGATTGGTCTTCCACGAGGGCCAATACACCACCCTTACCGACATCCTTGGTGCCGAGGATGCCTTCGGCGACATGGACTTCAAGGTTGCCGGCACTGCTGAATTCGTGACCGCACTGCAACTCGACACGAAAATCGACGGTCTGCCCGCCGACGTGCTGGCTGGCGCATTGAACCAGGCTCGCGATGCCCGGATGAAGATCCTTGAGGTCATGGCCGAGGCCATTGACGCCCCCCGAGACGATGTTGGGCCTACCGCCCCCAAGATCGTCAAGTTCGAGATCCCTCTGGACAAGATCGGCGAGGTCATCGGGCCCAAGGGCAAGGTGATCAATTCCATTCAGGCCGAGACCGGGGCCGAGATCAATGTGGACGACGGCCAGGACTCAGGGATCGTCACCATCTCATCGCCCGACCGCAATTGCGTGGACGAGGCCGAGCGCCAAATCCGCTTGATTCTGGATCCTCCCACCGCCGATGTGGGAGAGGTTTACAACGGGAAGGTGGTGAACATCACCGCGTTCGGTGCGTTCGTGAACATCCTTCCGGGCCGCGACGGCCTTGTACACATCTCCAAGCTGGGCCGAGGTCGACGGGTGGAGCGCGTTGAGGACGTGGTTGCGCTGGGCGACGACCTTGAGGTTGTCGTGGAAGACATCGATCCAAACGGAAAGATCAGCCTCAAGCTGGTCGGTGACGAGAGCGGCGGCGACCGCGATTCTGGTTCTCGTTCAGATGATCGGGGCGGCCGGGACCGCGACGATCGTCGGGATGACCGGGGTGGCCG